>CAYTXN010000155.1:0-7777 GCA_964441195.1 uncultured Limnohabitans sp. | reverse complement strand
GGATATTTAAAATGGCCGTTCATTAAATACATTTTGGATTAATCTTCAATAATTCTTACACTTGTTATTCAGATTTAAATAGATTAACCTGTATAAACCAATTTCACCATGGAAGCAAAAAAGTCTCCGAGCGCTGACATTACCAATAAGGTAGGTATGTTTACCAACCTTGGTTTGGCAGTAGCTGTAGGGCTTACTCTTGCTGCCTTCGAATACAAGTCATTCGACGACTCAGGCCTTAAGGACCTTGGCGGAGTAAATGACAACTTTGAAGAGCTGCTTGATGTGCCTATCACAGAACAGCCACCTCCACCACCTCCTCCGCCACCAATGGAGCAGCCGATCATCGAAGAAATTCCTGATGAGGTTGAAATCGAGGAAAAAATCGATGTGAACTTCGATGTGGATGTGAAAGAAACTACTGAAATCAAAGAAGTAGTCATTGCAGATGCTCCAGTAGTGGAGAAAGCGGATGAAATTTTTGACGTGGTAGAGACTCAGCCAAATCCTCCAGGAGGAATGTCAGGTTGGAATCAGTACCTTTCCAAAAACCTGAAATACCCTACTCAAGCGAGAAGAATGGGTATCGAAGGAACAGTAATCGTTGTATTCGTAATCAACACTGATGGATCAATTCAAGACGTTGAAGTTTTGAGAGGTATCGGAGGAGGTTGTGACGAAGAAGCGGTGAAGGTAGTACAAGAAGCTCCTAAGTGGGAACCAGGTAAGCAAAGAGGCCGTCCGGTTCGTACTCGAATGAGACTTCCAATTCGATTCAAACTAAGCTAAAATAGAGAGACCCGAGAAATCGGGTCTTTTTTTTGCCTAATCCGGATTTACCTTCAAAAGAGGTAGCGACATTTTGTAATCAATCACTTTTTTTATGGAATGAAAAGAAAGTCTTCAATTGCCTCCAAGCTTCTAATTTTACTAAAGCTTAATATTCCTTCCCCCTGTTTTAGCCAGAATCTCTTAAATTAATGGAATGCAAAGACGCCCTTTTCTCCATAAAATCAGCTTAATAAGCACCTCCTTGATGTCCATGCCATTCATTTCCTTCGGGAAAAAAGACTTCCCAAAAGCCACACGCCTGAAGTTTATCACCGCCTCAGATGGACACTATGGCCAACCAGACACTGATTTTGAAACTTCCCACAAAGATCTCATTGATGCTATCCACAGAGAAGAAAATGTGGATTTTGTCATCTTCAACGGAGATTTAATTCACGATGAACCAAAATGGATGCTTGAAGTCCGTGAGGTGTATGATACACTTCGTATCCCCTATTTCGTCTGCAAGGGAAATCACGACAGAATCACGGAAAATACTTGGCAGCAAATCTGGAATCAGCCTGCGGATTATTCTTTCATCCACAAAGACGATTACGGATTTATCCTTCTCAACTGTTCCAATGAAGCCGGAGATTACCTCTGCGCAGACCTGAATTTTGCCAAAACCATCCTGGAGGAATATATTCACCTTTCACATGTTTTTCTATTTGTTCATATCTCACAAAACGACTGGACACGACATGGTGTCGCCTGTGATGAATTACTTGACCTGATCGCAAGCTATCCCAATGTTAAGGCAACATTTCATGGACATGACCATGATGTGGATGGAATTATGATCAACCGAAAGAAACCCTACTTCTGGTCAGGACATTTTGGAGGCAGCTGGGGTAATCCTTTTCCAAGTTACCGGGTATGTGAAGTGGGAGAAGATGGAAAGGCAAGCACCTACCTGAAATCGGTCAAAGACGGGATGATCTTGAACGGGCATAACCTTTGATTTTTTAACCCCGAAGGTAACGAAGGAACGCAAAGTTTTTTTGCCGGAGACCTGCCGTAGATAGGATAAAGAGTGTTTGGTAAAGAGGATCTCATAGCAAAGCCCTGAAGTGACGTTTCATCGATAGCTAGGGGTTTTAACCCCTAGTTAATGAAAACAACAAAATACCAGCGCTGGCGCAGGATTTTGAATTGAAATCTTCCTGATGATGCCAGCGCAACAAGGAGATTATTTTGATTTATCAACCACAGAAAGGGCCTGCAGTCAGGTCGGCGGGAAAATCGTACGAACCATATTTCAAAAATCTTAGCTTTTAGAACTTTAGTAGCTCAGAGATCAATATTAATCTGGTTGAAATCCAATTCAGGATTCTCCACTTCAAAAAATCTACTAACTTGTTTTCCGAAGCTTAACCGCCGATCAAACCTACCCAATAACCTATGCAGTACCGCACCTTAGGAAAAACAGGCCTGGAAGTTTCCATTCTGGGATTTGGAGCCTCACCCCTCGGAAATGTCTTTGATCCCGTGGATGAAAAAGAAGGAATTTCTGCGGTGCACTATGCACTCGATCATGGGGTAAATTTCTTCGACGTCTCTCCATTCTATGGTTTGACCTTGGCAGAAAGCAGATTGGGAAAAGCGCTCGAAGGTTCCCGTAAAGACATCATTCTCGCCAGTAAATGCGGACGCTATGACTTGCAGCACTTTGATTTTTCCAGAAAAAGAATCCTCCAAAGCATAGACGAATCTCTTACTCGGCTTAAAACCGATTACCTCGACCTGTTTCAGCTGCACGATATCGAGTTTGTGGACAAAGCCATTATTCTGGAAGAAGCTGTGCCTGCGATTCAGGAAGTTGTCAAATCAGGTAAGGCTCGCTTTTGGGGAATCACAGGCTTACCCGTTCGCTACCTCGCACAAATGGCCAGAGAAACGAATCCTGACACGGTCCTTTCTTGGGCTCATTACAATCTGTTGGAGGACGAAATAAACGATGAACTCGTGCCACTTTCACTTGAAATGGGCTTTGGACTAATGAATGCGGCACCCTTGATGCAGCGGATACTTTCAGATGGCAATTTGCCACCTTGGCATCGCTCTCCTGACGAGGTCAAAGCTATGCAGCCAGTTTTGCTTGAGCTTTGCAAAAGCTATGGCGTCAGACTAAGTGATGTAGCTCTTCGGTATGCAATGGATCACCCCTACATTTCGACCACGATCATCGGCATGTGTGAACTTGAAGTGGCAAAACAGAATGTAGCCGCTTTGGATTTTGAAATTCCTGTCGAACTCCTAGAAAAAATCGAAACACTCCTCAGCCCAGTGAAGAATCGGATGTGGTTCGAAGGGAAGGAGGAGAATAATATTTAGTAACAAGAAGCTAGACATAAGTATCAAGATGGGTTGAGGAATTCCTGACATCAACAAATCTCCAAAAAAAGTAGAATTAGGACAGATTTGGAATTACCATCAGATTTCACATGACCCTCGTAAATCTTAAATCAAAATTCGTAAATGCAAATGAAAGCGCTATTCCTCACCGAAGTCGGAAAATCAGAAGTTCGAGAAATCGAAAAGCCCGCTCCGAAACCCAATGAAGTCTTGCTCAAAGTAGAGATGGTTGGATTTTGCGGAGGAGATATGAACGGGTTTAAGGGACTTTTCCCCCTGCAGGAATATCCAAATATCCTCGGGCATGAAGTCGGAGCCAGAATTGAAGAAGTCGGTGCTGAAGTTCCTGTGACTTTCAAACCTGGAACTAAGGTAACCATCTATCCCTACTTGGCTTGCGGAACCTGTGTAGCTTGTCGCAAAGGCCGTCCCAATGCCTGTAAAACCAATAAAACCATGGGGGTGCGCCGTCCCGGTGCTATGACCCGATACATCTGTACGCCTTGGGAAGATCTTTTTCCTTCGGAAAAACTCAGTGCCCGAGAGTTGGCATTGGCTGAACCACTGACAGTAGGATTTCATGCTGTAGCTCGAGGCAGAGTAAGCGATGAGGATTGGGTGGCAGTCTTGGGCTGTGGAATAGTGGGACTTGGTGCTGTCGCCTCTGCCGTCAACAAAAATGCAAGTGTCATAGCTATCGACTTGGACGATTCGAAGCTTGAAATAGCCCGCAAAATCGGTGTCGCATACACCATCAATCCTTCCAAGGAAGATCTCCATTACAGATTGCAGGAAATCACGAATGGCGATGGCCCTGACGTAATCATCGAAGCGGTGGGAAGCCCAACAACCTATCGATCTGCTGCGGAAGAAGTTGCTTTTCTTGGACGAGTGGTTTGCATTGGCTACGCCAAAGCTCCGGTAGAGTTTAATACTTCGCTTTTCGTTCAAAAAGAAATCGAAATCCTCGGTTCGAGAAACTGTGTAGGCCGAACCGATTTCCCGGAAGTGATTGCTTATCTGGAAGCTGGAAATTTCCCCGTTGATGAGGTCATCTCCAAAGTAATCAACATCGACGAAGCTCCTGCAACCTTAAAATCCTGGGCAGAGAATCCCCAAGGGATAATAAAAATTATGATTGACTTTGACCGATAAATTATGATACGATCTGCCGTTACGATTGCATTGGTTCAACAAATAAAAAGTGGCCCTTGGATTTTTTGGGAGGACTTGGTGAAAGGTATTGAAAAAGCCGCTGTTTTAGGTTTCGATGGGATCGAGCTATTTACCGCTTCTGCCGACGCGATAGACCCAAATCAACTTGGAGATTTATTGGAAAAACACAAGCTTCAACTAGCCGCAGTGGGCACAGGTGCCGGAAAAGTTCTTCATGGCTTAACATTGACTGATCCCGATCCCGAAATCCGAAAAAAGGCTATTTCCTTTATTTCTGATATGATCTCTTTCGGAGCAAAATTTGGTGCCCCGGCGATTATTGGTTCGATGCAAGGGAATGTGATTCCAAACGGGAACCGTGAAGAAACCCTAGCATGGCTCGCTCAGGGTTTGGAAACCCTAGGAAAACAAGCCGAATCAGAAGGAGTCTTTCTGATCTATGAACCGCTAAATCGCTACGAGACCAACCTCTTCAACGCCGTAGAAGCAGGCGCTGATTTTCTTAAAAAAAACAGCTTCACGAATGTCAAATTGCTGGCCGATCTCTTTCATATGAATATCGAAGAAGAAAACCTTGCCCAGGCTATTCTGGACTATGGAAAGTACATCGGACATGTGCATTTTGCTGATTCCAATAGGAAGGTAATGGGTTTAGGACATACCGATATGCAGCCTATTGCTGAGGCCCTCAAGGAAATCGGATATTCAGGCTTTGTATCAGCTGAGGCTTTTCCTTTGCCAACTCCTGATGCCGCAGCGGAGCAGACGATACTTGAGTTTCGGAGTTGGTTTAGATAAAATGAAGTACGATTTACGATATTAGATTTACGTCCTTTTGGACAACTTTAATCGTAAAATCGAAAAGTTCACCCTTTGCAAGCATCTTTAAAATTATGTTTGACTCCGTAAATCGTAAATAAAAAATCTTAATTCTATGCAACGCTTCTGCCTAACTCTTGACCTTATCGACGATCCTGAATCCATCCGAATCTATGAACAACACCACGCTCCAGGTGCCGCTTGGCCGGAAGTCACACAGCATGACATCGACTGCGGTGTATTGAACATTGAGATCTTCCGAACCGGAAATCGCATGTTTATGATTTTGGAAACGGATGATGAATTTACCTTTGAGAAAAAGGCTGAAATGGATGCTGCGAATCCCATCATTGCCAATTGGGAGGAACTGATGTGGGGATTTCAACTACCAATTCCTTGGGCCAAACCAGGTGAAAAATGGGTGTTGATGGATCGGATTTTTAAGTCAGGCCTTTGAGAATTCTTGACCCAAGTGAATCAACCTAAACGGATCATTCAAAACACTATTTTTAAAAGATTTTGATCTCCTAAAAGTCTCCCGATTATTTTTATTCTATATTCACAACCCAAATCCTTTAGTTATCATATTTCAGGTAAAAACTTGACCTATAATTACCTATGAGAATTTATGAGATTCTGTCCCGGCTTTTTTTGTTGAAAAAATATTCACACAAATTTTTATTCGTTGCATTCTTAGGTATTCACATTCCACTGATTGGCATGATCGTTTTTGTGATTTTAGGCGATCAGACGCCTATGACTCAAGGCAAAATGCTTGTTATCGTTTTGGTCTTAACTCTTCTTGCCACTGCCGCAACCTTGTATGTTTTGAATCGCTTGCTGGAGCCATTGATTTTGAGTAAAAACGCCCTCGAAGCTTATATCAACACCCGAGCTTTGCCCAATCTACCCGTAACCTACAAAGATGAAGCAGGCATCCTGATGCAGAAAGTGCAAACTGCGCTGATGAGTATGGATGAATTTGTCCAAGCGAAAGAGGACATGATAACCTTGATTTCGCATGACTTGAGAGCACCGATCACCCGAACCCTTGGCTTGGTCGAATTGCTCAAAATAGATTTGCCTGAGGAAGAGGCTGAAGAATATATCGGACTAATCCAAGAGGAGAATCTAAATCAACTTCAGCTCCTTAACTATATATTGGAGCAACTCAATCAAGAGCAATTAGAAATCACGGAAGACAAAAAAGTAAAGGTCTCACTCCGAGATCTAATCAACAAATCGATCAATACCCTGAATCCTATCATCTCTGAGAAAAAACTGAATATTCAGGCCAACATTCCGAGTGCTTTTCAGGTCCGAGTAGAACAGGTTCTTTTCTCACAAGTCATCCAAAACCTCCTTCACAATGCCTGTAAATTCTCCTTTCCAAACGGTAAAATTACTCTGGATTGTACACTTCAAAACGGGCTGATACATATCATCGTCGGTGATTCGGGAATTGGCTTTTATCAGTCGGGTATCGAAAAATACTTCCAGCGATTTACCAATTTCGGTCAAAAAGGAACTGCCGGAGAAAAATCCACAGGCATCGGATTGTACCTAAGTCGTAGGATCATTGAGCGGCACTCCGGGAGCCTCAAGGGAAATAGCGAAGGGCCAAACAAGGGTGCACAATTCGAAATCATTCTTCCTGGATAAGAATTGAATTACTGACTTGGCCCAGTCTTTTAAACTGTGATTGATCACTTGAAACTGACTATTCTCAACCTACGGTAATAACTTTACTTAGGGTATACCCATCATTTAGGTTTCCTTTCACAGAGTCGGCCATGTTGCCTGCAAGACTGTTTCTGAAAACTCCATCTGTAGAATTGGGTGTATCTTCTTTCCCTTTGTAACCACGACTGGCATAGACTGCTGAGGTACTTTCTTCAGGAAAAGCAATCTGCGTACTGAGGACGATTTTATTCTCCTTCAAAACATCAACATGTAAATGAGGCGCCCGGCCGGGGTACCAGCCGGGAAAAATACTAATGAAGGAAACCTCACCATTAGCATCTGTGGTCTGTCTTCCACGAAGAAAGGAAACTTTGGTAAAATCCTCTCGCTGAAGTCTATGATTGCCATATTCGGAATAATAGCCTGAAGCATCGCAATGCCAAATATCTACTTGGGCATTAGACATGGGTGCACAACCCATATTTTGATCCTGAATTTTCAGATTTATTAGTAGGGCGATTCCTTGCCGGTCAGCCACGATATTGGCACGCATCAGATCGGCTGGAGACTTGTTTGGGAAGGGACCCCGAGTTTCTCTTGGTGAAACCTCACATGCCGGATCACTTTGTTCTGTGGGGGCACCTTTCGTTTCGCAACCCAATAAAGGCAGAGAAACAATTGTTCCAAAACTTGCAATACTCTTCTTTAAAAATTCGCGCTTTTTCATGATGCTAATGGGTTAGATTAACAGAAAAGTTACTGAAATTCAAGTGATTGTTTGGCAAATGAAGAAATTCATTTATAAACAAAATTGAGGAAAACAGATAAGCTTACTCAATTTGAAAGTGCCTAGAAGCTACTGCCAGAATGAAAAAGACTATAAAAACTTAGGAGATCAATTATCTATCAGCTT
>CAYTXN010000154.1:0-7792 GCA_964441195.1 uncultured Limnohabitans sp. | reverse complement strand
TTTCATGCCTCAAATATCTAAAAATCTAAGCAAGTTACCGATTCGGTCTTCTTCTCCACTGACTCCGGTTTCTTCTTGATAATGATCTATCACCCGATAGCCAAAGCGTTCCAAGGTAGCTTTCACATGCCTTAGTTCAGGTTTGTCCAGCTTAAGCGTAAGTTTGATTTTGCTGTCATCCAAGGGGTCATTTGTGATGAATGAGCTTAGAATTTTGGTGTTTTCAGATTCTACAAGTCTGGAAATTTCCGACAAATGATAATCCGACATAGCCAAGGATAGAATCAAAACACTGCCTTGGGACTTGATAGACAAACTATCTGCAAAAGCCGATATAGCATCCTCCATAGTAATCACACCCAAGTATGTGTTTTCTCTGTCCAGGACAGCAACTAGGTTAGACTGATGCTCTGACGCAACCCGAAGTACATCGTAAATATGCTTATCGGAATAGACCCAACATGAATTTGCTTTCAACCCAATGGATCCGATCAACTGTTCAGGTTTATTTGTTTCAAAGATTACCTCATCGCTGATGAATCCCAAAAATCCGCCCTTGTCAGAAACAGGCAAAGAATTAATTCGAATCTCCTCCATCCAAGCCAATGCCATCCCTGCCCGATCGGTTAATTTGAGCGGGGGAATTAGATTATTAATAAATTCGTAGGCTTGCATGTGAGTAAGTTAGGAAATGAATTCACAACACAAAACGCTTTCTTGGCTATTCTTGTTCCTTTTAGTTCTTACCCGTGGAATTCAGATCATAAAGTGGTTGGCCAAGATGCCTAAAACAATACCTGCCAGAATAATAAGAGGAGAGGATATTTTGGTGAATTGGAGCAAAGAGTAAGTCCCTAGAATAAAAATTATGTGCAATATATTAGCTTCCAGTGGCTCAAAAAGCAGGTATGCTGCTGCAATTAGCATCCCACAGGAAACAGCATTAATTCCCTCCAGTGCAGCGCGAACGGGTCTATAAAGTTTCAACTGATCCCAAAAACGAATCACAAAAAAAATCAGAAATATTCCCGGAAGAAAAATTCCAGCCGCAGCAATCAAGCCACCCATCAGAAACCCGACCAAACCAAATTCCCGCATAGATAAAGCCCCTACATAGGAAGAAATGGAGAAAGTCGGCCCTGGTATTCCTTGGGAAATCGCATATCCTGTAAGAAACTCCTCAGAGCTCAAGAAATGTTTAAAATCTACAAATTCGGTATAGAGGTAGGGAACCAATACTTGTCCACCTCCAAAAATCAAACTACCGTTTCGGTAAAAGTTCTCAAAAAGTAGAATGGGTTGAAACTTGGTGATCGCTCCTGCCACTGCCGCTAAAATCAATACTCCACCCCATAAGTAGAAATTAGCCCATTTGATAGTGAGCGATTTATCCTCTTCAGCTTTAGGTTGATTCTTATATTTTATCGAAGTACTCAGTCCTCCAAGGACTAACATGACGGGGAAAATATAAGGTGAACTGTAGAAAAACGAAACGAATGCCGAAATCAACAATAGGATCATTGCATCCGTACTTTTTATCATTTTACTGATGGTCTTTTGCGCAGCAAAAATGATAAACCCAATCGCCATGGGCTGAATGAATCGGGCAAAACCCAATGCGCCAGGAGTATTTTCCTGTAAAAAATTGATTAAAACCGCCGTCGCTGTCATGAGGAGAGTAGCGGGAAGAATCCAAACAATCAATGCCAAATATGCCAAATTGGGACCCCCAACACGAAATCCTATAGCAGAAATTAGTTGAGTAGAGGAGGGACCCGGGAGAATATTGCACAAGGCATTGAGTTCCCAAAGTTCCTCCTCTGAAATATAGGATCGATTTTTCACCATCCGCTCCAAAAGCATTGCTAGGAATGCCTGGGGCCCGCCAAAAGCTGTCACAGATAGTGCGAAGACATCTTTGAGAAATACATAATATCGGACTTGGCGGACCGACATCTTATTTCTTTAAGCCTAATTCGCGAAGTCTTTCATCCAAAAATTCCCCCGCAGTGGAATCAGAAAATTGCTTTGGGTTTTTTTCATCAATGCAACTTTCCAAGCATGTAAGATCCATCTCAGATCGTGGATGCATGAAAAAAGGGATCGAAAATCTGCTCGTATGCATCAATTCACGTGGAGGATTGACCACTCGGTGGATAGTTGACTTGAGTTTTTTATTAGTTAATCGCTCCAGCATATCTCCCACATTCACAACCAATTGATCCGGCAGAGCTGTGATTGGAATCCATTTGCCATCTTTTCTCAAGACTTGCAATCCATCAGCACTTGCACCCATGAGCAAAGTAATCAGGTTGATGTCCCCGTGTTCGGCGGCACGAACGGCATCTTCAGGAACTTCATCCGGATTTTCGATAGGGAAATAATGAATTTGACGCAAAATGGAATTGCCATAGGCGACCTTGTCTTCGAAGTAGTTTTCTGGGAGCTCTAAACTCAATGCAATTGCTTTGAGCATCGCTTTGCCTGCATTTTCAAGCGTTTTAAACGCTTCTACCGCATCATTTTGGAATTCCTGAATTTCGGATGGCCAGAGGTTTTCAGGATATTCGCCCTTTACCGGATCCGAGTCGGGAATCAAACCTAATTCCTGCCCAACATGATAAAACTCCTTCAAATCGCCAGTATTCCGACCTTTTGCATGTTCTTTCCCCTTGCCTGTGTAGCCACGCTGATATCCGATTTCCGGTTTCTCGTACCTCTTTTTTATTTCATCGGGCAACCCAAAAAACGATTTGATAGAACCATAAAGGCGGTCTTGGAGATCTTTGGAAAGCCCATGGTTTTTGATCGCTACGAATCCAATGTTTTGATACGCTTCTCCCAGTTTTTTTACAAATGCAGACTTTTGCTCTGGAGTCCCAGAAGTAAAATGAGCAAGATCAAGACTTGGAATTTCATCGAATAAGATGTCCATTTGTTTTATTGATTAGTTGTTGTGCCAATATAATTCTTCAAAATTAAATATCTTTAAACTCTATTCGGATTGGTACATGAAGAAATTCCTATTTCTAAGTCTTTTAATTAGTTCGATTTGTTGGTCGTGTTCGGAAACAAAACGAAAGATTAATGAATCTGTGGTTGATATCGAAGGAGATTCTCTTTCAACCGATCCCAAACTTCCAAAGGTTTCTTTTTATCAATATGAAGATTCGTCTTACTTGCCTGACGCAATCTTGGAATTATATACCCCGCTTGGCAATCAGGTTTTTCGCCCGGGCAAAGTTCCTTTTGAATTCAATATCAAGAATTTCCCATACATGGAGCAAGTCTCCGAAAATCCTCGCCTATTCTTGATTCTTAACGGAGGTGATCCGATAGGATTTTTTTCACCCATATTCCAACGCGAACTCACCGAAGGCACCTATCGGGTAGTGGCATATCTAGTCGATGAGGAAGGACACGCACTTAAGAGTTTTGGCAATTACATCGATCGGGATTTTATGGTTGGGGAGTCAAGGGCATTTCCATATTCTGCTGAGCCTTACCTAGCGCTGAATTTGCCAAAGAACGGTCAAACTCTAACGATGGGAGATGAATTGATTATTGATTTTTTGGTTTTAGGAGGGGATATGAAACTCGATGGGTTAAAAGTACAGATCACCGTAAATGACCTAATTTACGAAATAGATCACATGGCCCCTGTCCGAGTTGCAAATTTACCGCTCGGTGAATACAAGGTGGGTGTCAAACTTTCCCGTTCGGACGGAAAAGAACTGGAGGGCCCGTTCTCCTCCATTGTCAAAACAATCTATGTCCGATAAGTCCTTATCTTTGGGCTCCAAATCACTGATTTATTTATGCTTTTAGTTAATCAAATCCGGGATAATTATGCCGGGGTTCTTGCCGGTCTTCAGAAACGTAACATTCACAATGCTCCAGCTATATTGGATCAAGTCATCGAGTTGGATGATTTAAGAAAAAATACCCAGGCGCAACGAGATCAGATTCAGGCTGAGGCCAACACCATTTCCAAACAAATTGGAATCTTGATGAAAGATGGGAGAGCTGAGGAGGCGGTGGCTATCCGTGAACGTACTTCGGAGATCAAGGAACAGATCAAGGACTTGGAAGGGCAATATGCACAGGCGGAAGATGAATTGAAGGCTTTACTATACACTATTCCTAATTTGCCGCATACTTCTGTGCCCAAAGGGAAATCTGCAGAAGACAATGAAGTGGTCTTGGAAAATGGTGTGATTCCCCCTTTGTTTGAGGGCAAACTTCCACACTGGGAGTTGATCAAGAAATATGACATTATTGACTTTGACCTTGGCGTAAAAATTACTGGAGCGGGTTTTCCTGTTTATAAAGGCAAAGGAGCAAGACTTCAGCGTGCTTTAATCAATTTCTTTTTAGATGAAGCTTTAGCTGAAGGATATACAGAAATTCAACCTCCTATCTTGGTCAATGAAGACTCTGGTTACGGAACTGGTCAGCTTCCTGATAAAGAGGGCCAAATGTATTTTTCCACTGCGGATCAACTTTACCTCATCCCTACCGCCGAGGTTCCGATTACGAATCTTTACCGGGATGTGATCTTGTCAGAAGAAGATCTTCCGATCAAAAATGTGGGATACACACCTTGCTTTCGAAGAGAAGCTGGAAGTTGGGGTGCGCATGTGAGGGGATTAAATCGACTTCACCAATTTGACAAAGTGGAGGTGGTGCAAATCACCCATCCGGATAAATCCTACGAGACGCTGGAAAATATGAGTTCATATGTACAAGGA
This sequence comes from uncultured Limnohabitans sp., assembly GCA_964441195.1. Taxonomy (GTDB): domain Bacteria; phylum Bacteroidota; class Bacteroidia; order Cytophagales; family Cyclobacteriaceae; genus Algoriphagus. Next base: position 3,041 of record CAYTXN010000154.1, on the reverse strand, counting down.
CTTTTGCAGAAATTGGAATTGCCTTATCGTGTTCTAAGACTCTGTGGAGGTGATATGGGATTCACTTCCGCGCTAACTTATGACATGGAAGTGTATTCAGCAGCGCAAGAGCGTTGGTTGGAGGTGAGCTCGGTCTCAAACTTTGAGACCTATCAAGCCAATAGACTCAAGCTCCGCTTTAAAGGAGAAGACAAGAAAACTCAACTTGCACATTCATTGAACGGTAGTGCTTTGGCACTACCACGGATCGTAGCAGCAATTTTAGAAAATAATCAAACCCCGGATGGAATACTGCTGCCGAAAGTTTTACATCGGTATTTGGGTTTTGATTCCATTTAAAAAAATCAAAATGAAACCGTTGGGGAAAATTCACCAACGGTTTTTTTATCTCAAATCAATATGAAAATTGGATTGATAGCATTGTTATTTTTGATTTCCAGCCTCAACTATGCACAGCAAAATGAAATCGAAGCTATTAGCAACACTGTAAATCTCTATTTTGATGGAATGATCCAACGCGATCGTGCCATGCTTGAGGAGGCTTTTCATCCGGAAGCTAAATTGATCGGCTATAGAGGAGAAAACTTTACAATAACCCCATTTGAAACTTGGGCAAGCGGAACTACCTCAGGTTCTCGACGCAATCCAGCCGATTTCCAAAACTCAATCAAAGCGATCCGAGTCGAAGGCTATACGGCCATGGTAGAGACTGAGCTTTTATGGCCGGGAATCTATTACTATGACTTTTTAACGCTGATTAAAGTGGAAGGAAAATGGAAAATTGTCCACAAAACCTGGTATGAGGAAGTTAGATAACTTGGATTCAAACCAATTAAGTCTACTCTTTATAGGCATTCTGCTATAAAAAATTATAAATTAAAATTTAGGCAAATTTCGGCATAGCTCTTTATGAATTTCCAGAATTTGTGGGATGAGCAATTTGTTGTCTGAATTTTTGATTACAAAATCTGCCAACTCGTTTTTCTTTTCATCGGGAAGTTGCTGATTGATGATTTGATTGATTTGCTCTTCATTCCGATGGGGATCACGCATGAGGACACGGGCCATACGGATTTTAAGGGGTGAACTGACATTGATGACTTTGTCTAGATCATCTGCAGATCCGGTTTCAAAAAGTAGTGCAGCCTCTTTGAGAAGATAGGGGGCAGTTTGATAATCTGCCCAGGATTTGAAATCATTCCCAACTGCGGGATGAACGATGGAATTGATTTTTTTTACCTTTTCCGGATCTGAAAATACTTTTTTGGCCAAGAAATTTCGATTCAGCGTCCCATCTGAAAGATAAGTTTCTTCGCCAAACTCTTTAGAAAGTATAGATTTTAGTTCAGGATCATTTGACATCAACCACTTAGCCCTGTCATCTGCTGAATATACCGGGATTCCCAAAATCCTAAAAAATTGACAAACGGTAGATTTTCCAGAGCCGATTCCTCCAGTAATTCCGACCCAAATTGGACGAGGATTAGTCATATTTCAACTTTACCAAAGTTGGCTCGACTGTGATGTCTTTGATGTAATTTGGGTTAGGTCTTACCACTATGGTAATCGTACTGTCCTCCCTATTTCTTTTTCCATAATCCAAGATTGCCTCAAACTCCACATCTTTTAAATCAGTGACTTTATTTCCATCAACCAAATAAGTCATCATTGGAGTGATTTCTTCATTCTCTAGGGAGACTGATCTTGGGAAATTGATTTTTTTGACTTTGAGTCGCTTATTCCCTTCTAAATATTGAATTACCGAAAAACTGACCTCCACAGCTTCTTCTTCAAGACTGATGAAATCGGTAAGATTTTTTTCAATCTCTATAGGAACTGACTTTTGAAAGTTTCCAGCTATCCGATTTTCATTGATGGGTACAAGAAATTTTCCCTCATAGAGATCGAGTAATGAGCTTGGTCCTGTAACAGAGACCTTGTTTGGTAAAAAAGCAATTTCTCCATCGATTACCACATTCTTGGCTAGACTGAAGCTAGTTGTGTCAATCATCAGGTCTAAACTTCTAGTTTCGATTTTGTCAATTCGAAACAGGATGGAGTCTTCCAATGCTCCAATTAATGTGGTTGGAGTGATAAAATCACCTAAGGGTCGTTTTAAGTCAGACGTGAGGATATAGCCTCGGGACGATGGTTCTGCCAAATTGATAACGAAAGCTGGCTCATTAAGCTTAAAGTACTTTCTTAATAAATCCCAGCCATTTCCTGAGATCTGAATCGGGAAGCTTTGGGGCAAGGGTTCCACTGCCATGTAATTCTCCTGATCGTAATCCCAAGCGATTGGATAGTCCACAATAGTGGTGTAATTGTCCTTATTAAGGGCATTTAAAATCCAAAAAGTGGTAGCCGCTGCGATGCAGAGGACTACCACTTTTAGATTTGAGAGTTTCCTGGAAGAAATCCTTCCGGAGGATTTTTTGGTTTCCGGCAAAGCTCAAATTATTTTGTTGAAGTTGATTTTTTAGAGAAATCGAGAGATATAGCGGATTTTTCGATTTTTACTTTGAGACCACGATCAAGTTCGACCTGAACAGTATCTCCGTCCACACTGTAAACTTTTCCGTGGAGACCACCGATTGTCACAACATCATCTCCCTTTTTTATTTCTTCAATGAATTTCTTGGTATCTTTTTGTTTTTTCTGCTGAGGTCTGATCATGAAAAAATACATAATCAGAATTATCGAGCCAAAGAGGAACACTTGACCAAGAATACCACTGCCACCTGCTGAGGCTTGAGCTAATACAGTAGAAATCATAATTATCGTTTCAATGGGCCGGCAGGAGCTGCTGCGCCTGTCAATTTAGGAGTAACTGATCCTTTCAAGCTCAATCTGGTTATGGTCGGATTTGTATTTGCTTGAATAGTCACGGTTGGCGCCTGAGCACCAGATTTTGCAGTGGAATTGAACACTACCTTTACAAAGCCTTTGTCACCGGGATTAACAGGGGTTTTAGTCCAATCAGGACTCGTACATCCGCAGGACGCAGTGATGTTGGATATCACCAGTGGAGATTGTCCATT
>CAYTXN010000153.1:5598-7812 GCA_964441195.1 uncultured Limnohabitans sp. | reverse complement strand
CTTATTTCAGTTTTTCATTGTCCCGATGTCGATTGATATCCCGGATATTTTTCTTTTCGAAGTTCTTCTTCACAGCTTCAGTCAAATCCACCCCGGTTTGATTGGCAAGGCAGATTAATACCCAAAGCACATCCGCCATTTCATCGCCCAAGTCTTTGCCTTTGTCAGATTCCTTGAAAGATTGCTCTCCATAGGTTCTGGACATGATTCGCGCCAATTCTCCTACTTCTTCCATTAAAATCGTCATGTTGGTGAGTTCGTTGAAGTATCTCACGCCAACTGTTTTGATCCATTGGTCGACTTGTGCTTGGGCTTCGGAGAGTGTGATTTCTTTGGTACTTTCCATCTTTTAGTAATTTGATCTGGAAATTAAAGATTGCACTATGTGAATCCTAACCGCCAGCTTTTTCAGAGCGAGATTTTTAATGTCAGTCAACAGTTGGATTTGGTTCATGCTGATTTCTGAGTTAATTCGAACTTGAAATCCTTTCCTCTATGAAAAACCTACTTCTTCTGCTTTCTATCTCTTTTTTGATTTTTTCCTGTGCTGAGAAAAACACCGAGAAACACCTTCCTCGAATTGCAATCGCGGGATTGGCAATCGAGTCCAGCACGTTTTCTCCAGCCTTGACTCATGAGGATGCATTCAAAGCTCGAGTTGAAGAGGACGTGTTCACGTTTTATCCTTTTTTGGCTCCTGATTCTATGGACAGAAAGCGCGCAGAATGGATTCCAACCCTGAGAGCGCATGCTTTGCCGGGAGGAATAGTGACTCGCGAAGCATACGAATCGCTCGTGAATCAGACGCTGGATCGACTTAAAGCAAACCTTCCTTATGATGGACTTTTCTTTGATATTCATGGGGCCATGAGTGTGGTAGATTTGGATGATCCGGAGGGAGATTTTATCATTCGAGTTAGGGAGGTTGTCGGCTATGAGACTGTCATTTCTACTTCTATGGATTTGCATGGCAATGTCTCCAAAGTTCTTGCGGAGAACTCTGACCTGATCACTTGCTACAGAATGGCGCCGCATGAGGATGCTTTGGAATCCAAAAAGCGAGCGGTCGAAAATCTCTTAGACCGGTTAGAAAACGGAAAAGGAAAGCCTAAATACAAAGCCTGGATTCCTGTTCCAATTTTGCTTCCGGGAGAAAAAACTAGCACTCGGATCGAACCCGGAAAAGGACTTTATGCAAAAGTAGATCCCGAAACCAAAAAAGAAGGAGTGATCGATGCGGCAATTTGGATTGGGTATGCTTGGGCGGATGAACCCCGAAACCATGCCGTGGTGATGGTGACTGGAGACGATGAAAAGCAAGTGAAGGAAAGTGCGGAATATTTGGCAAAAAGCTTTTGGGATGTGAGAGCTGAATTTGAGTTTGTGGCTCCGGTGGCAACATTAGACGAAAGTTTGAAAATGGCTTTGGCCAGTGAAAAGCGCCCTTTTATGATTTCCGATATGGGCGATAATCCTACTGCAGGAGGAGCGGGGGATGTGACCTGGACCTTGAATGAGCTTTTAAAAAGACCTGAATTCAAGTCAGAATCCGGACCTGAATTGATCTATGCATCCATTCCCGGACCGGATTTGGTTGCCAAAGCCAAAGTTGCCGGAATTGGAAGTCAAGTTGAAGGCTATGTAGGGGCGATGGTAGATGACCGGTTTGCACCGCCGATTTTGCTCAAAGGGAAAGTGCTGTCGATCAAAGAAGGTGATCCGGATGCGAATGTCGAAATTGTGGTTCAAGTTGGTTCCATAAAAATCATCGTGACAGAAAAACGAAAGCCCTATCATAGGGAAAAAGACTTCACGGACCTCGGATTGAATCCAAGGGAAGCAGCAATTGTGGTGGTGAAAATCGGCTACCTCGTACCGGAATTATATGACATGAGAGGAGACTGGATCATGGCACAGACACCAGGGGGTGTGGACCAGGATTTGGATCGCTTGGGTCACAAGCGGATCATTCGTCCCATGTATCCATTGGATAGGGATATGGCAGATCCTGATCTGAGTGTAAGATTTATACCCACTTCAGGGGAGAGTAAATGATTGATCAACCCTAAAAAAACGAGAAATGATGAATCCCAAACCTGAATCCGTGGATCAGTACTTGAGTTGGTTTTCCGGAGAAATTCGGGAAAGGCTTGAACTCATTCGGGAGACATTGAAAAAGGCGATACCTGACGCAAAGGAAGTCATCAGCTACCA
>CAYTXN010000153.1:3454-5498 GCA_964441195.1 uncultured Limnohabitans sp. | reverse complement strand
TTCGGGAGACATTGAAAAAGGCGATACCTGACGCAAAGGAAGTCATCAGCTACCACATGCCGGCATTCAAGACATCGGAAGTCTTGGTTTACTATGCTGCCGCAAAAAACCATTTGGGTTATTACCCCACCAACTCCGGTGTGGAGGAATTCAAAAAGGAATTGGCTCCTTATGTCACTTCCAAGGGCGCAATTCAATTTCCTTACAATCAGGAATTACCCCTGGAACTTATTTCTCAGATTGCTCAGTTCCGCGCTGAGGAAGCAAAATTCCGATTGAAGAATAAGAAAAAACCTTAAACCAGGACTTGATCAAGGGTATCAAGGAAATTATCCAATTCTGCTTTAGAATTATAAATGTGAGTGGAAATACGTACGGCATTTACTTTTCCCTCATGGACCATTCGAACCCGAAAACCTGCTTTTCCCAATTCAGCTCCGCAGGCATTAAAATCCATGTTTTTTGGTCTAAATGAAATGACAGCGATTCGCGACTCCTTTTCCGATGGTGTTAAAATCTCAAGTTTGGATCCTAATTCAGAGAGTCCTTCAAATAGGTATTGATTCAATTCTCGGACTCTAGTCTCGATTTTGAACTTTCCGATTTCACTGTGAAAATCGGCTGCTGCGGCCATACCAACTGCCAAGGTTTTACTTTGGGTGCCGTAGTCAAATCTTCTAGCTGAGGGAACATAACCCTTGAATTCGGGTGGATTGACCGTCATATCCCATCCAATATCCGAATGTCCTCCTACCATCACTGCTTTCAGCTTTTCTAGCGAATTTTCCCTTACATAAAGAAATGCCGTCCCGCTCGGTCCACACATCCACTTGTGGAAGCAACCGGCATAATAATCACATCCCAAATCATCCAGATTCAAATCAAAAGTGCCTGCACCATGGGCCCCATCAATTGCGCTTAGGATTCCTTTTTTCCGGGCTAATTCACAGATTTCTTGGATTGGGAAAACCAAGCCTGTGGTACAAGTCACGTGTGGTAATGCTATAACTTTGGTTTTTGGATTGATCAGGCTTTGAATCTTGATCAGGTTTTCTGATTGAGTGTTTCCCGGCTCGAAAGTTCGAATTACAATTCCATCCAATTTAGCTCTATTGAGCCAAGGCAAGGCATTTCCGACATGTTCGTGAGTGGTGAGAATGACCTCGTCTCCAGATTCCATCGGTACTCCCCAAGCCATAATGTTAATTCCTTCTGTAGTATTGTGAGTGATGGAAAGTTCACTCGTCTTGATTCCGAAAAATTCAGCCAACTTGATTCGTTCCTGATCTGTATTGCCGTATTCACCAGTAGTATTGATGTGAAGATTACTTTTCTCCATTGCTTGGAGAACAGGGTAGGGCGAGGGGCCAAAGGTGCCATTATTCAGGTAAACCCTATCCTTGGTCAAAGGAAAAAAAGCTCTGATCTGCTCCCAAAATTGTTCTTCCTTCAGCGAATGATTGATTTTTAGCCCTTCAGATGCGTAAGTTGGGTGAATTCCTAAAACACTTGGTAGAGCTATTCCTGCTGAAAGTTTTTGGAGAAATTGGCGCCTACTTTTCATTTTACCGGATAAGTGCTTAGTGGTTGAAACATTCTGAGCAAGTGAACTCAAGTCAAAAAGTACACTAGAATGCTTAATAATCAAATCCATCCAAATAAAGCCCTACAAAAGATAATGCGGTATAACTTCGTCTTGGGTTGATTTTGGAATTGGAAATAAATCTGGCTTTATTCAATGTAAAACTTCCTAGCCTGCAAATGCGACTTTACCTATCATGCTTATTAGTATTAATTTTTGTTTTTTTTGAATCACCAGGATTTGGGCAAACGCACAATGCTACTGATTCTCCCTCATCCCTCCCAAATGTGATTTTGCTTTTAGGTGACGATCATGGATGGGATGAAACCGCCTACAATGGACATCCTTTTTTAAAGACACCAGTGCTTGATGAAATGGCCTCAACAGGTCTCAAAATGAACAGATTTTACGCGGCTTCCCCTATTTGCTCACCAACCCGTGGAAGTATTATTACAGGCAGGC
>CAYTXN010000153.1:0-3354 GCA_964441195.1 uncultured Limnohabitans sp. | reverse complement strand
TACGCGGCTTCCCCTATTTGCTCACCAACCCGTGGAAGTATTATTACAGGCAGGCACCCCAATCGCTATGGGACATTTACTCCTGGATTTTCTATCCGTCCCGAAGAGATAAGCATTGCACAACTAATGAAAAATGCAGGCTACGCCACTGCCCATTTTGGTAAGTGGCACCTTGGTCCCGTCAAAGCCGAATCTCCCACTAATCCCGGAGCGATGGGGTTTGACGAGTGGCTTTCCCATGACAATTTCTTCGAAATGAATCCTGTGCTTTCAAGAAACGGAGGACCTCCCGAGGAATTTATTGGAGAAGGGTCGGAAATTATCGTCAAAGAAGCATTGGACTTTATCCAAAAAGCCAATGAAGCTGGGAAACCATTTTTCGTGGTAATTTGGTATGGTTCTCCGCACGAACCATACAGCGGACTTCCCAAAGATTTGGCCCTGTATGACAAATTGCCCGAGGATTTTGGAAACAAATCAGTTCGTTTGACTTCCAATGAAACCGGAAAGCCTGTTGATCGACTCCAGCGGGATGTTTTGCAAGAGCGATTCGCAGAAATCACTGCAATGGATCGCTCAATTGGTTGGGTCAGGGATTATCTGAAAAGTGAAAATTTGAGAGAAAATACGCTCTTGTGGTACTTCGGTGATAACGGTACGCCCCAAGAAGGAAATGCAACGGTACCATTTCGTGAGGAAAAAGGCAGTATCTATGAGGGTGGTATCCGAGTCCCAAGTGTGCTTGAATGGCCAGCAAAAATCCCCAGTCCGATGGTAACGGATGTGAATATGGTTTCATCGGATATTTTCCCAACCCTCTGTGCAATGGTGGGACAGGAATTGCCGGATAGACCTATAGATGGGATCAATCTTTTACCTTTTTTCAAGGAAAAGATGGATTCTCGACCCGAATCAATAAAATTCTGGAATGGAAGTCCAAGAAATAATAAAGGAACAGTACTAAATCCATACATAGAGCCTAAACTTCAGGAGGGAACCACACCTCTTGCAAAATTGCAGGATGGGGTGGCGACGCGTAATTTCAAAAACTTTGTCCATCCCGATATTCAGCCTCAAGATTTCAAAGGACCTCGGGCAATTCTTGACAATCAATTTAAATTGGTCCTTCATGACCATGCAAATGGAGAGGTCTTGAGGGAACTATTTAATGTATTTAAAGATCCAGCTGAAAAAAATAATCTGATCTCAACCTACCCGGAAATAGCTAGAGACCTGGAGTTGGCCTTAAAAGAATGGCAGCAATCTGTTCTACAAAGCCTAATAAGGCAGGATTACGAGTGATTTTTATTCTTCCTTGTTGGCATCGCTTTCCTGATCTTCACTGGTTTCTGAGATTTTCGGTGGAAAAAAGAAATGGGAGGGTTTCAATGCAAACCAATTGAAAAGAATTCTTAGCAGCTCATTACTTTGGTTAAAGTTGACTCCTCTTGATTTTGTAGCGACAAAAATTGCCAGAGAAAAGCTGACCAGAAAATTCATCAATCCGATACAAATGATCCCAAAAATTGTAATTGCAATTTCGTTTTGGGATAATTGATCGCCAACCGATACGAAGGCCAAACCGAAATTTCCTGAAGCAAAAGTGATGTGCCTGATATCTAAAGGCAATCCAAGGATAATTCCGACGGTTCCCATTGTTCCCAGGAATATCCCCAGAAAGAAATTTCCTGCAAGATTTCCGAGATTTGATTCCAAATAGGCACTGAAATTTTCTGTTCTTTTTCTGCCTAGGTATTTATTTAAAAAATTATGATTTTTTATTCGCTGAGGGATCTTGTTGTAAATGCTTTTATTATCATAATACCCCGAAATCAATCCTGACAAGAATAAGAATACCCCGGCAATACCCGCATGGAATACCGCATAACTGGTGAATGGATCTAATTCTTGAATGAGCCTCAAAGCCTTCTCCTGTTCCGCTATTTGCCCTCCAGTGCTATAATGGTAGGTCCACGCTATCAGAAATGCGACAGGAAAAGCGACCAAAACATTCCCGACAAAGGCGATAAACTGAGAACGCGAAAGTTTAACTATCACCTCCGCCAAATTCTCTAAAGCCTCAGATTTTGTCTTAGCTTTTTCATCCAAGGCTGAAGCTAGTTTGGATGCCGTCATCGCAGGCTGCTTGGTGGCAAGGGTAGAATGAGTAACATGAATTCCTATAAATCCCAGCGAATAATTCATGCTGTATAGGAATGCCTCCCCAAATAACGGAAGTCTTAAATAGTAAATAAGAACCTTTATAATGGAGAGAAATCCTACGATCAAACCGCCTCCCATGGAAGAATAGAGCATTTTCTTCCATTCCTTTGTAGTGTTGGCTATGTAATGTTCACCCGTCTTTCCGGCATGTTCGGTTACCTGAAAGGCGAGGGACTGAATGTTGTTTTGGAAATGCTCCCTGAGAGAGTTCTTTTTATTCTCAGCCTGAACCAAATTCTTGAATAGTTCCAATTCTACTTGAAACGGAGACTTTTCAGAAGAATTAACCACAAGTCGTAGCAGTGTCCTCAGCCTGTCAATATTTTGATTTAAGCGGGAAAGCAGGTAGGTCAAATGTAAATCCGCTCCAAATTTCCGCTTGTTTTTCCGAATGGCCTGACTGTAATCAGAACATTGGTTTAGCATTACCAAGATATGTTTGTAATCAGGATTTTGATCCGACCGATCAAAATTTTCACTGTCCTGTGCTTGGCTTAAGTATTCAAAAATATCTCTGTTTTGCACCATGAACGGGGAGTCAAATTCCTCCAATTCAGGGAGTTTTGATAGAATTTCTTGCTCAATCCCCAATGAACCAACACGCTGGGACAGAACGATGATGCTATTGATCAATTGGCCCAAAACCTGATTGGGATGATCCAAATCATCCACCTCCTGAAGTCCAAGAATCTCAAATAATGAAATCCAGTCTTCGTGAGGTATTTCATTTATCCATAAATAATCCCAGGATTCATGAAAAACGGCATTAAATGTTCCCGAATGATCGGTATCCGCATATGCCCTAGGCAAAAGCCTGGAATTAAAACGCTCAAAGGCTTCTGTAAAAAATCCCTTATTTGTCAGAATTCCCGAATTGGTTAAAAGCGGTACGAGATGTCGGGAATTGATGAAATGCTTGAAATACAACTTTACCGCTTCTTTTTCCCACTCATGCTTTTCAAGAAATTGAATGAAGTTTTGAAGGTTCTTTCCGGCCTGATCCCGATTTTTCTTTGGAGGTCTAATTTCATTTACTAACAAAATCAATCCTTCCGGAGAGGAGGGATTTTCGTTTGCTTTTATTAGTTGGATGATGTCTAAAAATTTCATTTATACTTTAGGTATTCTACT
>CAYTXN010000152.1:0-7829 GCA_964441195.1 uncultured Limnohabitans sp. | reverse complement strand
TTTCGCTAAATTTGTACCACAAATACTTCACATGGAAAGCAAAAGACAACAAAAACATGCCAAGCTGATTCAAAAAGAGCTTGGAGATATTTTTCAAAAGGAAGCAAAACACCTCGTCGGAAAGGCCATGATCACGATTACTCGTGTTATGGTCAGTCCTGATTTAGGATTTGCTAAGGTTTATGTCAGTTTTCTACTGGCTGATCCAAAGGCAACTTACGACCTGATCAACCATCATAAAAAAGAAATCCGCCTTCATCTGTCCAAAAGAATAGGAAAGTCTGTTCGGGTGATTCCTGAGATTGCTTTTTTCCCGGATGATTCGGCAGTTTATGCCCAATATATGGATAAGGTGATATCTGACCTCAATATTCCGCCAGCACCACCCGAAGAGGAGAATGAAGACGATGAAGATTAATTCCTAAATTTTGAATTCCAGCTCATTCATAGCCGGCAGATATTTTCGCAGTAAGAAAAAGCGAAATTTTATCACAGTCTTGTCCATCATTTCCATGGTGGGTGTGGCGGTGGGGACCATTGCGCTGGTAGTGGTGATGTCCGTTTTCAATGGATTGGAAGATTTGATCCGGGGATTGTTTGCGAGTTTTGATGCAGAACTAAAAGTGGAACCAGCATCAGGAAAAAGTTTTTTGGCACCCAAAGAGTGGCTCAGTCAACTCGAGCAAATTGAAGGAGTGGAGATCTTGACCGAAGTGATCGAAGACAATGCGCTTTTTGAACATGATGGAAACCAGATTGTGGCAAAAATTAAGGGGGTTTCAGATAACTTTTTGGATCAAGGGAGATTTTCCCGAGGATATTATTGGGGAGATACCTCCTTGGGTACCGACATCAGGCCTGGAGCAATATTGGGTAGAGGAGTTGGGTTTTTCCTTTCTATAAATCTTGAGGAGGTCAATTCTACGCTGAAGGTTTTTTATCCCAAAGCCCCACGATCCGCAGCTAGTATCGATCCCAGTCAAATGTATGCTTCAGGCTTCCTGGAGCCCAGAGCCTTTTTCAGTATTGATCAGCAGTTTGACGATGGGTACGTGATTGCCCCTTTGCATTTTACCCGTGACTTGTTGAATTATGGTGAAAAAAGAACTTCCCTAGAAATTAAAGTTAAGGATGGATACCCAGTAAATGATGTTCAAAAAGCTCTAAAAAGTCATCTTGGGTCCGATTTTTTGGTCAAAAATGCAGATGAGCAACATGCAGGATTGATCCGTACAGTGAAGCTTGAGAAGCTCTTCGTGTTTCTAACCCTGACTTTTATTCTGGCAATTGCCTCATTCAACATCTTCTTTTCCCTTAGCATGCTCGCCATCGAGAAGAAAAAAGATATCGCGGTTCTCAAAGCTATGGGAGCCAGAGACCGATTGATTCGGAGCATTTTTCTCAAGCAAGGTGCTTTGATTGCATTCAGTGGAGCGGTTATCGGGTTAGTTTTGGGTTATTTGATCGTATTGGCTCAAGATACCTTTGGCTTAGTTTCTTTGGGGATTTCCTCTGCAGTAATTGATGCCTACCCCGTCCGAATTGTCTTGACTGATTTTATATGGATCAGTATAGCTGTGATTTCGATTACGCTATTGGCCTCTTGGCGACCGGCAATTATCGCTTCGCAAGTAGATACGGTCCGAGAACTTTAATTAGATCCGCAGACTTTTTCCCAAGCAATTTTTGCTTCCTCCATTCCTAAATCCATAGCTTTCAGGAGGTCAGGGCAAGCTTCAGCGATTTTACCCATTCGCTGATATGCAATCCCTCGGTGATAGAATCCTGAAGCAAATTCCGGATCCAAAGTAATCGTCACTGTAAAATCCGCAACTGCGGCCTCAAGATTTTGACTGACATAGCGCGATTGGCCTCTAGCTAAATAATAGTCCGGGTTTTCCGGTTCAATTAAGACCGCATCCGAAAAATCAGACTCGGCCTTCTCCCAATTTTTTTGACGATAATAAATTTTCCCCCGATAAAAATAGGATTCAGAATCCTGGGGCTCCATCGAAATGGCTATGGAAAAGTCTTCAATTGCTCCGGTGTAGTCATTGTGATTCATTCGATAAAAACCCCGCTGTTTGTAGGTCTGTGAATTACCAGTCGAATCAGCAATCACTTGATCCAACTGCTCTTGAAGTACTTCGTCACCGCCAGTTTTTACCAAAGCCAAACCTTGTTTTGCCGGGAGGTGATCTGGATCAAGGAGTAATGCGTTTTCATAGGATTCTATTGCAGGAACATTATCTCCAAGCCTGGCAAGTGCCCTCCCCTTTTCAGCATGAAAATCCGCAATATTGGGATTCAAAAGGATAGCTTCATCCAAGTACAAGAGCGCAAAGTCATATTCCTCCAGTTCAATGCTACAAAGTCCAAGATGATAATAGGCATCTTCCTGACTAGAAGATTGAGATGTTGTGATGCTTGAGACAGCATTGTCGCCTGGCGAAATTTTATAAAGAATTCGAGTTGTTTCTCCAGGTGGAGTTCTGAGGAAGTTCTCAAAGTCTACAATTGCCTCATCATATTGTTTCAGTAGATATCTAACACGACCTCTTTCAAAAAGTGCCTCTGCATAGAGCGGATTCAAGGTGAGTAAGCTGTTGAAATCGCTTAGTGCCCGATCCCAATTCCCTTGATTTTGGAAGGTTTGACCCCTAAGCCAAAGTGCTTCCTGGTCTGCTGGATGTGTTTGAATCCATTGGTCAAAATATAATTGAGCTTCCTCCCATTTTTGATTTTCAAAAGCTATGATTCCAAGTTCCAGAGCGGTACTTGAGGAAGCTCTTTGAAAACCTAAACCCGGTAGGGAAATCAAAACCAGAAAAAGAAAGCCACAGGCAAATTTCATATTTGTCGAAAATTAGTGCGATGCTCAGAGCTTGAAACATGTTAAACTAACAGGTTGTCAAGAAAAAGGTAAATTTTACCTCCGAAAATTAGCAGATTTTTGATCTAAGGCATGTTTATTGTTAAATCGTTAAAAATTTTACTCATCCTTAATCTTCCCCTTAAGATGATCAAATCTCTATTCTTGAATTTACTTTTCTTCCTTTTCGGAATTACTATTGCCTTTGCTCAAGACTCCACCGCAACTCAAAATTCCCTCCGCTCAGGTACCATTACCAGTCAGTTTGACTACATTTATCGTGTTTCCAACAACTTTCAGGGCTATGAAGTAGTTGCCAAATCCAATCTCGAGCAACTCAAATCGAACGTTTTGGATTCTATCAGAACGATGTCCAAGGAGGTCTCAGATCTGAAAATCCACATGTCCACATTGGATGATTCGGTGGTTATTGTCAAGGAACTTCTTTCTGCTGAAATCGAAGAAAAAAATCAGGCAATTGCAGATCGGGACAATTTTACTTTTTTGGGAATGGGTATTCAGAAAACGGCCTATTCATCCATGATGTGGGTCTTAGTTTTAGTATTGGCTGGAGCCTTAGCCTTTTTTGCAGTTCAATATTTCCGAAGCTCAAGTAAAATTACAAAGGCAGAAAAAGATCTAATTGATGTTCAGGAGGAGTTTGAACAACATCGGAAAAATACCTTGGAACGTGAGCGAAAATTAAAACGTGAGCTGATAGACGCTCAAATGGGAAAAAATTAGCAAGCAGCCGGAGATTTTCTTCGGCTATTTTTTTGCCTGGCCTATATTGCATCTATGTCCAATCCCCGATCAAAATTTGACATTGTAGTTATCGGCTTGGGTGCCGTAGGAAGTGCTACACTTTACCAATTGAGTAAAAGCGGAAAACGGATTTTGGGAATCGATCGCTATGAGCCGCCGCATACTTTTGGATCAAGCCATGGAGAAAGCCGAATAACCCGGTTGGCAGTCGGTGAAGGGGAAGATTATGTTGCTTTGGCAAAACGTTCCCATCAAATCTGGAGAGAAATTGAAGCAGAAACCGGAGTTCAAATTATGACCACAACGACTGGGGTATTAATGGATTCCGGAGCTCAACCTTGGGCAAAACATGGCTCTGATGGTTTTTGGGACAGGACAGTTTCCTTTGCAAAAAGGCAAGAAGTCAAACATGAAATTCTCAATTCAGAATCTTTAAAGTCCAGATTTCCTGCTTTCGAACTTGAAGCTTCAGGACGCGCCTATTTAGAATTTGAAGCTGGATTTCTTAGACCAGAACTCGCCATTCAAACTCAGTTGGATTTGGCGAGGAAAAACGGAGCAAGTTTTCTTTTTAATTCTCATGTGGAAGAGATTTCTTCTTCTAAGAATGCGATTTTAATTCATACCAAAACTGAAAAAATCCTTGCTGACAAGGTATTGCTTAGTGCAGGTGGATGGATTACCGATTTTTTGCCGAAGACAGAAAAACCAAGATTCAAAATCTGCCGACAGGTACTTCATTGGCTGGAGATAGAACCCGGAAAGATTGATTGGACAAAATATCCTGTCTGGATGTGGGGTTTTGGTTCTAAAGCTGAAGATTTTATTTATGGCTTTCCTTCCTTGGATGACATGACCGTGAAAATGGCTTCAGAATCCTTTATTGATGTAGGTCATCCAGATTTATTAAATCGAAATGTTAGTCTGGAAGAGCAGGAGGATTTTTGGAAGGAAAAAGTTGAGGGGAAGATCCACGGTTTGAAAAGAAGTTTTGTCCAATCTGTGGTATGTTTCTACACTGTGACCGAAGATGCTCGATTTGTTACTGAGCACTTGGCTGGAATGGGAAATGTCTGGTTCGTTTCGGCTTGTTCGGGACATGGATTCAAGCACTCTGCGGGTTTGGGCGAGCGACTCGCCAAAGAGTTAATAGGAGAATAGCTGATGGGGCTTTCTTTTTACTGTCATTTCTCTATCTAATGCGCTACTTTTGCGACCTGAACACCACAAATTAGAATGGCCAAAAAACGAGGAACTGCGCTGGAGCCCGAGGAGAAACGAAAACTAAATAAGCAGAATCTAAGTAAGCTGGGAGGTATTTTTCGGTTTTTAATGCCTTACAAATTGGCATTCATTGCAGGATTGATTTTCCTGCTTTTTTCCTCGCTTACTTTATTGACTTTTCCTTTTGTAGCGGGTAAGTTGATTGATACAGCTCAGGGTTCTACTTGGATTGTTAACGATGTCAACTCCATCGCACTAATTCTAATTGGGATTTTGGCTGTCCAGAGTATTTTTTCTTTTTTCAGAGTTTGGCTTTTTGCCTTAGTTTCTGAGCGATCGATGCGAGATATCAGGCTTCAGCTTTACAGTCGGCTAGTTCGCCTTCCGATGACTTTTTTCGACAAAAGGCGGACTGGAGAATTGATCAGCAGAATCACCGCGGATGTCAGCCAATTGCAGGATACATTTTCTACTACGTTGGCTGAGCTTTTTCGTCAGATTGTCACGCTGGTTGCAGGTGTTGCGTTTTTACTTTTCAATACGCCCAAACTGACGGTTTTTATGTTGGGTACTTTTCCAGTGTTGATTTTGATTGCCATGTTTTTTGGACGATTTATTCGCAAACTCTCCAAGAAAACCCAGGATGAATTGGCTGCTGCCAATGTCATTGTGGAGGAAACCTTGCAGTCTATCAGCACAGTGAAATCTTTTGTGGGGGAAGCATATGAGTCGGCCCGCTATGGAAAAGGTCTCAATTCTGTAGTAGGTGTGGCATTGACCACTGCAAAATATCGAGGTGCCTTCATCTCATTTATTATTTTCGCCCTTTTTGGAGGTATTGTAGCCGTGATGTGGTATGGGGCAAGCCTAGTTGCTGAAGGGCAAATGAGCGTGGGAGAGTTGGTTTCATTCGTCCTTTACACCACTTTCATTGGAGGTTCGATCGCGGGATTGGGTGATATCTATAGTCAGCTTCAGAAAGCAATCGGTAGCTCTGAGCGTGTTTTGGAAATCATGGATGAAGAGCCGGAAGTGGAATTTGGAGCAACTTCCGAAAAATTTGAAGGCAAAATTGAATTCTCGGGAGTCGGTTTTCGATATCCTACTCGACCGGAAGTTGAAGTTTTGAAAAATGTTTCTTTTGAAGTTCAATCCGGTGAAAAAGTTGCACTTGCAGGTCACTCCGGTGCAGGAAAGTCCACGGTCATCCAGCTTCTTTTGCGTTTTTATGAAGCGGAAAAGGGTTCCATCCAAATCGATGGTCGGGATGTGAAAGATTGGGACCTTAAAGTTTTGCGAAGCAAAATCGGAATAGTCCCTCAGGAAGTTCTGCTGTTTGGCGGCTCAATTCGTGAAAATATCGCCTATGCCAAACCCAATGCTACTGAAGACGAAATCATTCAGGCAGCCAAAAAGGCCAACGCCTGGCAGTTTATTTCCCAATTTCCAGAGGGTCTTGAAACGCTTGTTGGAGAGCGTGGAGTGAAGCTCTCCGGAGGTCAACGGCAGCGAGTCGCTATTGCTCGGGCGATTTTAAAAGATCCAGCAATTTTAATTTTGGACGAAGCGACTTCTTCACTCGATGCTGAATCAGAATCACTCGTGCAGCAAGCGTTGGATGAATTGATGAAAGGGCGAACGACCCTCATCATTGCCCATCGATTGGCAACAATTCGAAAAGTAGACCGCATTTATGCACTTAGCGAAGGCAAAATCGTGGAGCAAGGAAGCCACAAAGAATTATTGGCTGACGAAGGAGGATTTTATGCCAATTTGGTTCGCTTGCAGTTTGCAGATTAGCGAAGATTGTGAGCGGTTATAGATTTAGTTAGACCCATCACTGTTTCTTTTAAGAGTTTTGATCCAGGGAAAAGCGCCTTCATTTCTGATCCAGTTAACAACCTGATTTCGTCAAGATATTGCTGAGCGGCTTTTTGATCCCAGCGCTTAAATCTGCTGATTTTGGTTTTTGTCAATAAAAATAGAAGAAGTCCTTTGGGCAGGTATTGCGCAAATGGAATCGCATAGTGGGCCTCAACAGGGAAGTATTTATTGGGTGTTTGGACAAAATACTTTCTGCCGACACGTTGAATTTCATCGGCCATTTTTCGCTGGTATTCGAAAGTGTATAAGTGTTCAATGACCGAATTTGAAAAAACCAGATCGAATTTTTTGTCTTCAAATTCTTTCATATCAGTAGCATCTCCCACTATTGCTTTGATGTGGGGATGGCTTGTTTTTTCGAGGTGAAGGTTGAGCAAAGTGATCCGCACACCTGGAATGTTTGGGATTTGACTTTTTTTCCAGAAATAATCTGTCCCTCCCACGTCCAGAATAGAAATGGGTTTTTCCAGTTTAAAATTTCTGAAGTACAGTTTTTCAAATTTGCGAAGGCGATTGGCTCGGAATTTGGCTCCTAGGGATTTAGGATGATCCGAAGACGCAAAAAGATCGTTTATAAAACTCATTAGAAAGGAATCGGCGATTGGGGAATACAAATAAATCCAAAAGTAAGCAGCCGACAGAATTTCTTTCTTAATTTTAGGCCGTAAAACTTTAAGTTTAATCTCGAATATTGTCTGGTTTTTGCTTTTGATGGACAGATCTAGTTTGAAATCATTTTTATGAAGAGAAGATTCGACTCCTATTTCCCTTGGCTATTTACCGTTAGTGATTTTTTGGCATCACTGTTTTCTTTATTGATAGCCAACGTATTACTCCAATTAACCGGCGTATTTGAAGGTGCGGGATTTTCAGCTTTTTTGACGCTTTCTATCATTTGGTTGCTGATTTCTGTGCTTCGCAAAGATTATAAAATTGGGCGAACCGATGAGTACGATAATACGCTAAGAAATCTATTAGGTACGCTTTTATGGTTTTTAGGCGCGACAGCTATCCTTTGGACTCCGTTTCAAAGTGGAAACATCCGATGGATTCAGATTGCTGGATTGGGTGTGATGATGGCTTT
>CAYTXN010000151.1:0-7923 GCA_964441195.1 uncultured Limnohabitans sp. | reverse complement strand
TCCGCAAGCGAGGTCATCATTTTTGCTTTAATCTTTGGGTTGCTGTCGAAGATCTCCTGAATCGCAAAATGCGGAATGACAATCAATTCTGCCTCTTCGGAGATGATCAACGCGGTGTACGTTCGTTTGGCATTTTCTAAAAGAGAATTTTCTCCAAAGGCCTCCCCACGATTGACTTCCATGATCGTCTCAAAATTATCCTTGATGTCAATGGTCAGATTTACTTTACCATTTTTAACTAGGTAAAAAGCCTGACTTGGGTCTTTGCTGAAAAATACCACTTCATCCTTCAAATATTTCCGGCGATGCATCGCCGGAATAAACCGGGCCAGTTCTTTTTGCCTGAGTCGCTCAAAAAACTTGATACGCTGCATAAAATCAAACATTTGCAGCTGATCCTCATCGTAGGTTTTTGAAAATGGGTTTATCATGAATCAAGTTTTTTTGAAATATAGGATCTGTTGAGTAGCAGGGGTGCATTTAGCCCAGTCGGCAATTCGCAGACCGATTACCCATGCGATTTTCCCACCTGAAACTAAGACTTTTACCTCTCTTTTCTTAGCTAATGGAATTTTACTATCGATCAAAAAGTCAGAGATTTTTTTGGAGGAATTCATGCCCAGTGGAACAAATTTATCTCCTTCCTGCCAAGTCCTGATTTCAAGCGGAAATTCTAATCTTGAGACATCCAGTTGCGCATTATTCGGGTTTTTGTCCAGTTGAACTGGAAAATCGATGAAACTCAGTGAATATTTTTCCTCCGGTAGAATAAGCTCCACATCACTTTCTGCTAAAAGAATTGAAATAAATTCTTTCTGAATCGGTGCTAAAACCAATTCTGCTCTGTCAAAATGAAGGAGATAGGTTGAGCTTTTGAATTGGACACCTGTTTTTGGTAGAGCCAATCCCTCGGTGATCTCTTGGGCTTGATCAGAATTGAATCCAAATGGGCGAAGCCAGAAATATAGTAGGGTAGCAGCTCCAGGTTGATTTTGGATAGCAGCCAAAGGAAGGGACTGATAGCTTGAATCCTCCCGAATATTGGTTTTTCTCCAAGATTCAAAGAGCCCGCTGAATGCTTTCCCGGTGTCTTTCAGTCGCTGGAAACTGGTCAATAGATTTTTTCGAGCGTCCGATTCCAAGCTGTAAATCGCAGGAAGTCCGTTAATTCTAAGGTTGTTTCGTTTGTAATCGGCTTTAAAATTTGAGCTGTCATCTCTCCAAAGCAATTGGTTTGACTCCATGTATTGTTGGATTTCGGATCTTGAAAAAGGTAAAAGCGGCCGAATCAACCAGCCTTTTCGATCTGCCATTCCGTAGACACCTTCTATTCCCGTACCGCGTAGTAAGTTGAGGAAAATCGTTTCCAGTTGATCGTCTTCGTGATGGGCAAGGAGAATTCCGTCATGTTTTTGGGAAGATCTGATTTCTTCAAAAATCGTATAACGAATTTCTCTGGCGGCCATTTGGATTGAGATTCCCTTTTGCTTGGCAAAATCCTCTGTTTTGGCCCGTTTGATATGAATTGAGATTTTATTGCTTTCCGCCCAAGATTGAACAAACTCCTGATCACCCTCACTTTCGCTTCCCCGAAGCTGGAAATTGATATGGACAACTTCGAAGCTAATGCCTAGTTGAATCAACAGATTTCCTAAGCACATGCTATCCATACCCCCACTGCATGCGAGCAGGTAAGTCGATTGATGATTGAGAAGATTTCTAGTGGCTAGGTGAGATTGGAAAGCATCAAGCATTGACCAAAAATAAGGTTTTCTTTGGAAAAAAGGGAAGAGATTAGGTGTGTTAAGAAAGATCAAAATTGACGCCTTCGGCTAGCCATTGATAAAGTTTTATCGTGCTTTCTACTATTTTTGTCGACATCTAAGCAATTATGAATTCCCGATTCTTTCTTCCTTCATCGCTGTGTTTCCTTATATTTTTCATTTGGGGGCAAAGCTTTGCCCAGCAGAGTTCAACTCTTGAGATTAATAAAACAGACTTGTTAAGAGGAGTTGGCGGCGTCGAGCGATTGTTGGGTAATGTGGAGATGAGGCATCAAAACTCCCTTATCTACTGTGATTCGGCGTATTTTTTTAGAACAGAAAACAGAGCTCAGCTTTTCGGGAGGGTACGAATCCAAGATACTGAGGACCCGATTACCACAACTAGCGCTTATGCTGAATATGATGGCAATACCAAAGTAGCTAAGCTTAGAAACAACGTTGTCTTCACCAATCAGGAAACTACGCTTTACACGGATTATTTGGATTACAACAGAGAAACTAACGTAGCTACTTATTTCAACGAGGGAAGAGTGGTCGATTCGACTAATGTGCTAACCAGTGAACGAGGAGTGTATGAGGTGAATCTGGAGCGAATTACTTTTCGTCAGAATGTAGTTTTGGTTAATCCAGACTATACCATGAAAACCAATAATCTGATCTACCTGACTATTCCAAAAACCTCCGAAACAAAAGGACTGACCAATATTGTATCTAAAGAAGGGTATAAGTTGGATGCTCAAAAAGGTAGTTTTTATGATACACAACAGAATCAATTCCGGTTTTTTGACGGAATTATAGAAACGGAGGAAAGTCGGATAAAAGCCCAGGAATTATTTTATGATGAGGCTAAGGCCTATTACGAGGGCAAGGATGATGTTCGGGTTTTGAACAAGGAACGTCAGGTGGAGGTGTATGGAGACAATGGGAAATATTGGGAAAATAGAAAGTATAGTGTAGTTCATGGGAATGCTTTAGTTCGAAAGTATTTTGAAAAAGACACCCTGTTTATGACTGCCGATACCTTGATTTCTCAGGATAGTGAGGCAGACACAGCAAAATATTTATTGGCATTCAAGTCGATTCAGCTGACCAAAACAGACCTTGCAGGGATCGCTGATTCTTTGGTTTACAATTACGCAGACTCCTCGATTCGGCTTTTCCAAGATCCGGTAATGTGGAATCAGAAAAGTCAGATATCAGCCGATTCCATGGTTTTTTATATTTCCAATGAGGAATTAGATCGGGTTTTCATGAAAGACAAGGCATTTGCGATTATGTCCGATACACTTCAAAATTTCAACCAAATGAAAGGAAGGGAGATGACTGGATATTTCATTGAAGGTCAAATGGAAAAACTATGGATTGACGGTAACGGGGAATCCCTCTACTTTGCACTGGAAGCCGACACGCTTACCCAAGGAATAAACAGAATATTGAGTGCAAATATTAAATTAACTTTTGAGGAGGGTGCGATACGGAAAGCGAATTTTGGAATACGACCCGATGGGAAGTTCACCCCTGTTCAAAAAATCGATGAAAAGGTCTCTCGACTGGAAGGTTTCAGCTGGAGAATTGAAGAAAAACCCAATCGTGAGGCAATTGACGCATGGAGAAAACCCGTGGAAATTGATCTCAAAGCAGAAAATTTATTCAATGATCCAGAAGTGAAACTGGAGCTTCCTACGGATGAACAAATACAGAAAAAACTAGAAAAATCGGGTTTAGTGCCAATAAAAAAGACGTTGATTCCTTTGGTGAAGAATGAGGACCCAAACTGAGAAAAATTGATGTTTATTTCTTTTCAAAAGGTTAACAACAATTAACCCATAATTTTATTGTATTGATCATCAAAAAAGTAATTTTGTCCGTATATTAATTTTCAGAAAAACCAATCTGCTGTTCTATTGATTAAAATTTTACATGAAGCTCTTGTTCAAATTTTTAACATGGATGTTGTTCTTTACGCCCGTTTTGGCGGGTGCGCAGCAGGTTCGTGTGTTGAGCGAGGTAGTTGATTTTTCGGGTGAGATTGGTTCATCACAGCGCAAGACCGTGATTCTTCAAAATGAATCTAATCAGACAAGGACCTATTTCCTCAAAAACGTCAGAGGTAGTGTGGGTTCATCTCAAAAAGTAAAAGTTTGCCTTAACGATCAGTGTTTTGACTCTAAAAAAGAGCTTTCAAAGATTTCTTTAAAATTAAAGCCAGGGGAAATTTATACGGATTTGTACTTGGAGTTTGAAATGGGAATCGCAGAGACACGAGGAAGTTTTGATTTATTTTTTGTTAACGTAGAAAATATTCGGGAAAATTTTGTCGTTGAAGCTAGGTATGAAGTCGCATCTGGCTCAGACACTGATTTTACCCACAAGGATATTAAATTGAGTGAGGTCTATCCCAATCCAAGTAATAGAATTGCTCAGTTGGATTATGAGTTGGTAAATCCAAAAGCCAAGGCGAAAATCACGATCAATAGTTTCATCGGCAATCCTATAGCTGAATATGAACTGGATCCAAATAGAAATTCACTGGTAATCAGTGTGACAGATTTTCAGCCCGGCGTCTACTTCTACACCCTTTTTGTGGACAACAAAAATGTGGTCACTAAAAAACTTCAAGTCAAGAAGTAACAATCCTTGAATAATTCAGGCATTTGAATACGAACAATTTAACCGTATATTTGCGGTCTTGAAAATGAGCATGCAGTTAAAATCCATTCAATTTCTATTCATCTTGTTTCTATTGGCTTCCTGTGGGCCTTTCACCAAATTGGAGAAAAGTACCAATTGGGAAGAGCTGTATAACGGGGCAAATAAATATTATCAGGAAGGAGAATATAGCAAAGCTATTATCCTTTATGAAAAAGTATTGCCGGTAATCAAAGGTTCTGAAAAGGCAGAATTGGCAGAATATAATTATGCTAACTGTCATTTTAAGATCAAGAGATACATAGAGTCTGCTGGATATTTTAATTCTTTCTATAGAACCTATAATAGAAGTCCATTAGCAGAAGAAGCCTTGTTCATGCATGCCTATTCGCTCTATTTGGATGCACCTGATTTCAATCTTGATCAACAAAGCAGTCAAGAAGCAGTTGCTGCAATTCAGCAGTTTGTTACCAGATTTCCTGAATCTGCCAGTTATGAGCGAGCAATGGAAATGTTGATCGATCTGGAAGGAAGGTTTGAAGATAAAGCTTACAGTGAGGCGCAGATGTACTATAGATTGAAAGATGGGCTATTCCCAGGGGATTTCTATCGCGCCTGTATTGTAAATTTCCAGAATTTCGCGAAAGACTATCCGGAGAGTGACCGTAATGAAGAACTTGCCTATAAATTAGTTGAAGTAGGTTTTGGTTATGCTAAAAATTCGGCTTTTGATAAAAAAGAAGATCGATTAAAGGATGCAATTACTTTCGCAGCAACATTTTACAGAAAATATCCAACTAGTGCCTTTATCGGCAAGGTTAAAGATTTCGAAAGTGATACACGAAAGGAATTAGATTCCCATCTTAAGCTGAAAAGTGAATACGCCGAAAGAACCGCTGAAGCCGAAGCTAAGGCCTTGTCTGAAGCAAAGACAGTTGAAAAAGACAATTAAATCTGAAATACATAACTTAAAATAATATGGCTATCAATCCATCTATTGTAACACGTGACCTTGATAAAGTGGCCGATAAGACCGGCAACATCTATGAGTCTCTCCACATCGCTGGACAACGTGCTAAGCAGATTTCTACAAATCTTAAGGAAGAATTGAATAACAAACTTTCTGAGTTTGCCTCCACGGTGGATAACCTGGAAGAGGTCTTTGAAAATAAAGAACAAATCGAAATCTCCAAGTTCTATGAGCGTATGCCTAAGCCTTCTACTATGGCTTTGGAGGAATTCATGGATGGGAAAGTTTATTTTAGATTCCCCGCAGAGGAAGGAGCTGAGTAATCGGTATGGACCTTCGAGGTAAGCGAATCCTACTTGGTGTGACAGGAAGCATAGCAGCTTACAAGTCTGCTCATCTGACTCGCTTACTTATCAAATCTGGAGCTGAAGTGCAAATCATAATGAGCGCTTCAGCTCTTGATTTTATTACCCCCCTTACTTTGTCCACGCTTTCGAAGCGTCCGGTTTTTTCAGATTTTTTTGATAAAAAAACAGGAGAATGGACCAACCATGTAGAGCTTGGGCTCTGGGCTAATCTTTTCATAATTGCACCCTTGAGTGCCAATACCCTTGCAAAATTTGCAAATGGGTTATGCGATAATCTTCTTTCTGCTACCTACCTCTCAGCTCGGTGTCACGTGATGCTTGCCCCAGCAATGGACTTGGATATGTATCAGCATCCTGCAGTTCGGGAAAATCTTCAAAAGGTGCAATCTTTTGGAAACACGGTATTGGATGCTGAAAGTGGAGAATTAGCCAGTGGACTTTCGGGTCAAGGAAGAATGATGGAGCCAGAGAATATTATGCTTCAGGTTGAAAGGTTCTTTGGTCCCGATCTTGACTTTAAAGGGAAAAAAGTGATGATTACTCTTGGTCCAACTCAAGAGGCAATCGATCCGGTAAGGTTTATTAGTAATCATTCCTCCGGAAAAATGGGTCTAGCCATAGCCCATGCCTTTAGATCCAGTGGAGCAGAAGTTTTTTTGGTTTCGGGACCTATTTCCATTCCAATCGATGCAAGCTCATTTCATTTAACTAAAGTGAAATCTGCCTCGGAAATGTATGAGGCCTCCAAAAACCTTCATCGGACCATGGATATTTGTGTCTTTGCAGCAGCTGTGGCTGATTATGCACCGGCAGAATTTGCACCCGAAAAAATTAAAAAGAACGATTCCCAAATGTCCATTTTGCTTAAAAAAAATGTGGATATCGCTTTTGAACTTGGTAAATCAAAGAAGCAGGGGCAGGTTCATGTAGGTTTTGCTTTGGAAACTGAAAATGAAGAACAGTACGCAAAAGCCAAATTGGATAAGAAAAACTTTGATTTGATCGTTTTAAATTCAGCAAATGAAAAAGGGGCTGGATTTCAACACGACACGAATCGAGTGAAAGTTATTCATCCGGATGGGAGAATTTCAGATTCTGGGTTGGTTTCAAAAAATAAAGTGGCCGACTTGATCCTTCAAGAAATCAAAAAAGTGCCCGTTTGGATTTGAGCTTCGAATTTTAGCTACTTTAGACCTATGACAAAGCTTAGATTTCTGGTATTGTTTTATTTTTTGACTTTAGGGGCACAGGCTCAGGAATTGAATTTCACGGTCATCATAAATAGTGATCGATCAAGGATCCAAAACACGGATATCTTCAACCAGATGAAGACCAATTTTGAGCAATTTCTCAATGGAAGATCTTGGACCAATGACGAATATCGGCCTGAAGAAAGAGTTAAGGGGAATCTTTTGATTACTATTAATGAGGTGCCTCAAATCGGTGTTTACAATGCAACAGTCCAGATTCAAGTTGTTCGGCCTGTATATGGAACAAACTATGAGTCTTTGATTTTTAATTACGCTGACCGAAATTGGAGTTTTGAATATCTTGAATCTCAGCCTTTGGAGTTCAACCGATTTACTTTTTTGAATAATATCAGTTCGCTTTTAGGATTTTATGCTCACATCGCCCTAGGGATTGACTACGACACTTTTTCAATCAGAGGAGGAAATCCCTTTTTCGAAGTTGCCAATGATATTGTCAACAATGCTCAACAATCAGGCAGACCCGGTTGGATTCAGACGCAATCAGACCGAAGGAGCCGTTATTGGCTGATTAATGATATATATGTTTCGACTACATATGGTCCCATCCGTGAGGCATATTATCTCTATCATAGGCAAGGGATGGACTTGATACAAATCGATCCGGAGACTGCCTACAAAAACATCCTAGAGGCCATAAAACTAGTAGCTGAAGCCAACAAACTTCAACCGAATGGGATCTTTACGATTACATTTGTGGATGCAAAATCAGATGAAATCGGTGAAGTTTTAAAAAGTGCTCCTTTTGAAATTCGGGATGAAGCGGTCAAATTACTTTTGGAAGTGGACCCAAATAACGCCAGAAAGTACAACGAGCTCCTAAGAAGCTAAGTTGGTTTTTTTTAGCTTTGCCCAAAGCTTATCCAGTATATGCTCAAATCACT
>CAYTXN010000150.1:5497-7929 GCA_964441195.1 uncultured Limnohabitans sp. | reverse complement strand
CTGTAATATTTGGTAGCGCTTGTTTTAGTTTTTCGATGGTCATATTCTTGATCTAAGGCACAAAAATGTTTTTACTCAAAAATGAATTTAGTGATAAATATCACTTAGTGATAGAAGTTGGTCTCAACAAACTTCAGAAAGTAATTATTCACTCCTATTCGTGACTTTAATCACCAATTTTCAAAAAGGGTACGCCTAAATTCCAGAAATAAAAAACCCTAACCATGAAACACTTCCAAATTTTGATAATTGGAGGAGGAACTGCCGGGATTACTATAGCTGCGCAGCTGAAAAGAAAAGATTCCAGCCTCCTGATTGCAATCATTGAGCCTTCCTCAAAACATTATTATCAACCAGCTTGGACCTTAGTAGGGGCAGGAACATTTGATTTTAAAGACACAGTACGAGACGAAGCAGATTATATTCCTAAAGGCGTCGAATGGATTCAAGACAAAGCTACAGGAATTGAACCCGATAAAAATCAAGTTTCAACAGCAAAATCCGGTGATTTCACTTACGATTACCTAATTCCAGTTCCTGGTTTGGTGATGGCACCGGAGCTTTTACCCGGATTAACTGAAGCGATGGATAAAGGGGTCGTTTGCTCCAATTATACAGATCCTGAGCACACTTGGGAGGTGCTAAAGAATTTCAAAGGAGGAAATGCGATATTTACCCAGCCTACTACTCCAATCAAATGTGGCGGTGCCCCTCAGAAAATCATGTACATGGCTGAGGAATATTTCAGAAAATCCGGAGTCCGGGACAAAACAAAGGTCTTATTTGCTACTCCTGGAACTGTGATTTTTGGAGTGCCTGAATTTGCCAAGACACTGAACAAAATTATCAATGAGCGGGACATAATCTTCAAACCTTTCTATGCGCCTGTTAAGATAGATGCAGAGAAACAAGAAATCTATTTCCAATATTCCAAGCCGGGGGAAAGTAATTGTACCATTATGGAAGGAAATCCGCTCGGTGAAGAAATAATCGGTGCCACCGAGATCAAAGTTCATTATGATATGCTTCATTTAGCTCCTCCACAAACGGCTCCGAAATTTATTCAGGATTCAAAGGTTTCCATCCAGGATGGTCCTGGCAAAGGCTGGATTGATGTGGATATTCATACGATGCAACACAAGCGGTACCCGAATATTTTTTCAATTGGTGATGTAGCTAACTTACCTACTGCGAAAACTGGGGCCGCCATAAGAAAACAAGCACCCGTCCTAGTTGAAAACCTGTTAAATCTGATCAAATCTGGTAAAGTGGGAGTTGATTCTTACAATGGATACTCTTCCTGCCCTATCGTGACTGGTTACAGTAAAATGCTACTGTGCGAATTCAAATATGATAATATCAAAGATAGTGACCCTTTGATTTCCACTTTTGTAGATACAACTAAGGAGCAATACAGCATGTGGCTCCTTAAAAAATACGGACTTCCATTTATGTATTGGAATCTGATGCTGAGAGGCAAAGCTTAACACACAGCAAAAAATCCCGACCATGTGGCCGGGATTTTTATTTTTAGGCAAGTTCAGAAAATCACTTTCCAGATGGGTAGAAGCAAAGATTAAATTGGGCCAACGAAAAGGCAATCAAGATTATTTTTCAAATGATCCCCTACAAGATGTTCAACTAAATTTATAGATTTCATCATTCTTTGCTTGGTAAGCAAAAAATCCAAAACCATTCATCAAATCGCAACCCATCGATTTACGCTCTTTCATTTAAATTTGGCACTGGGCCAATTTTCTTATGAAAAAAATTCTATGTGCATTTGGGCTTTTCATAGGACTCGGAATTAATTTTTTGATAGCCCAGCAAATTTTAGTAGTGGAATCGGAGAGCAATCAGCCTCTAACCGGTGTTTTGATATATTCCACTGATCCGGGGAGAACCGCAATTACGGATGCAAGAGGAAATGCTGAAATTGGGATGTTCAAGGATCAAAAATCGATCGTCTTACAACTTTTAGGATTTGAGTCCAAAAGTATTTCCTGGACAGAACTCTCGGCAAGTCAATTTAAAATAGAACTCCTCCCAAGTCAGATCACCCTAGACGTAGCCATAATTGCAGCTTCAAGGTGGAGACAAAACGCTCAAGATATGCCTGGAAAAGCCAGATCCCTCGATCAGGACCAGCTTTCCTTAAGAACCCCACCGAATACATCCGACTGGCTGGGTAGCAGCGGAGAGGTATTTGTTCAGAAAAGTCAACTTGGGGGCGGAAGCCCAATGATCCGAGGATTTTCAGCTAATCGATTGCTATATGCAGTTGACGGAGTGAGAATGAACACAGCAATATTCCGAAGTGGAAATCTTCAAAATGTAATCTCCCTAGATCCTTTTGCGATAAAATCTACCGAAATCCTATTTGGTCCGGGTTCGGTCATGTACGGATCAGATGCCATCGGAGGTGTCATGGC
>CAYTXN010000150.1:0-5397 GCA_964441195.1 uncultured Limnohabitans sp. | reverse complement strand
ATTTGGGATTACGGGTTTCATTACAGCAAATCAACAGATATCCCACGGTATGACCGATTGATCGAAGAAACAGATGGGAACTTGCGCTTTGCCCGATGGGATTATGGCCCACAAATCTGGATGATGAACAATGTTCGACTTACTCATACCTCCATCTCTAAATGGTTTGATCAAGTGAAAATAATTGCTGCTCATCAGTATTTTGAAGAAAGTCGATTTGACCGAAGATTTGGCGAAAAAAATGAGTTTAGCAGATCTGAAAAAGTGAATGCTTTCTCTTTGAATATGGATTTTCTTAAAAATCTGAAAGAAGAAAGTTACTTGACGTATGGGTTTGAGTCCGTCTTAAATCAAGTGAATTCTGAAGGAAAAGTGACGGATATTTCAAATAAGCAGGTTAATACAGCCTCCGCGCGGTATCCAAATTCGGAATGGTCTTCCATTGCCGCTTATGGAAACTTTCATAGCAAACTGGCGGGGAACCTTCAGTTTCAAACTGCCATTCGGTACAACTACACCAGTTTGAACGCTGATTTTTCCAATAATTTAGAATTCTATCCACTGCCGGTTTCAAACTCAAAAAACCGATATCATTCTATCACTGGAAATGTTGGACTGATTTTCAAACCTGAATCTTCATTCTCAATTTCCCCACTACTTTCTACTGGTTTCAGAGCTCCGAATGTAGATGACATTGGGAAAATCTTCGATTCAGAACCAGGAACAGTCCTGGTGCCAAATCCGGACCTAAAACCCGAGTATGCCTACAATGCAGAAATAAACTTGAATAAGCATTTTCAAAATCGGGTCAGAATTGATTTTACAGCCTTTTATACCCTACTTGATAAAGCCTTAGTCCGTCGGTCATTCACATTCAATGGTCAATCCGAAATCCTATATAATGGAGAACTAAGTCAAGTATTAGCTATACAAAATGGGGCGTTTGCTAAGGTATATGGTGTTCAGACAGGTGTAGAAATCGCCCTGTCCAAAAATCTACTGCTGACCTCACGATACAATTGGCAAAAAGGAGTAGAAGAATTAGAAGACGAATCCACGAGTCCTTCTCGCCATGCAGCACCAGCATTTGGTCTCACTCGGCTTTCCTACCAGTCCAATAAACTGAAACTTGAACTCACCTCATTGTACAATTCCGAGCGGCCATTTGAGGATATGCCATTGGAAGAAATAGGTAAAGCGGCCATCTATGCTATCGACGAAAATGGAAATCCATTTGCTCCAAAATGGATTATTTTCAACATCAATGCTGTCTTTGATATACAGAAATGGATTCAACTGTCCACAGGAATTGAAAATATTAGCGATCAACGATACAGGCCCTACAGTTCGGGTATTGTAGCTAGCGGAAGAAATTTCACGTTTGGGATAAAAACCAGTTTTTGATATCAAAAACTTAACACATCAATTGCAATACAATTGCAATTGATGTGTTAAGTTTATCAAAACCAACAGATTTGCCATGAAAAACTCTTGGAAAAAGTTATTTACAACAGTTACGCTTTTCGCATTTTTTGCCTTTCTACCCATTAGTTGCGGACTTCTGTGCAGAGACTCTTGCGGCTGTGGACCTAGTCCTAAACTTCAGGAAATAAGAGTCAATTCTTTTTTGGTTTCAACAGTAGATATCGCTGGCGTAGAAGTGCCTGAATCTGTTCCCAACGCTTTTGATCAGGTATTTAAATCCATCCGAATAGATGATGTCGAATTTTTATCTGAAATTCAAAACGCTCCCACATCATTCTCTTCATTTGGAACTGCCTTTGCTTGCAGCCCTATACCTCCTAAAACTGTAAATGCACTCAATCTGATCCAAATCATCAGCGAGAGTGAATTCACAACAAGTGATGGAATCCAATATTCCGAAGGAGAAACTATTTCCTCACTTTTCGGAGGAAATTATTTTTATGGAGCAGAGTTGATTGCTCTGGAGGATTTTGTTGAAGGAGGGCTTGAACTTTTTCAGTATGAAGATTTAAAGGTTGGTATGCTGGCAAATCCAGAAAAAGAGCTGAACCTTAAATTTACGATTCGGTTAGTTTTTGATGATGCACAGGAGTTTCTGCTTCCTAATCAAATTCTAAATATCCTATAGTAGGAAAAGCTGACAAAAATCTTCTTTATTTTTGATTAGATTCATTCCAAATAGTCTATTTTTGCAGTCAGGAGATTTTGAACCCATGACAGCAGACACCCTTCCTCTCAATAAATCAGGGAAAATCGTAGAAATTTTACCTTCCCCTCTGAAAATCAACCTAATGGAATTAGGTTTTTTTCCTGGGAGACAAATTCTACTTCAACACCTAGCTCCTTCAGGCGGCCCTATGGCATTTTTAATGGATGAAACACTTCTCGCCCTCCGTAAATCTGAAGCAGCTTTGATCCGCGTAGAACTGATTTAAATTCATGTCCGAAGCCACTCTTTCGAATAAAACATTGACTACAAGGATAGCCTTAGTCGGAAACCCAAATGTGGGTAAATCGACGATATTTAACTATCTGACAGGTCTTAACCAAAAAATTGGTAATTATCCCGGAGTCACCGTCGATAAGAAAAGCGGTTCAGTACATATCAATGGTGAGACCTTCGAAATTCTCGATCTTCCTGGAACCTACAGTCTTTTTCCAAATTCTGAAGATGAAATTATTGCGCATCGAGTCCTGAATCAAACCAAACTTGAGGCAAAGCCGGATTATGTGCTGATGATTATTGATTCTTCTCAGCTTTCAAGGGGACTTTTTCTTGCTACCCAATTAATTGATCTGGGGATTAATCTAGCCGTGATTCTTAACATGGCTGATTTGGCAGAAAAAAGAAAAATTGAAATCAAGACTTTCGAGCTTTTTAAATCATTGGGAGTTCCAATTCTTTCCACTGACGCTCGAAATCATAAAGGATTGGAAGAGGTCAAAAATCTGATTAGTCAACGGAATTTTAAAAAAGCTCCGTCTTTCATTGACATCCAGCAGGTCATTCCAGTGGAAATGCTTAATCAGGTTCAAGACAAGTTTGAACTCGAAAATTCTTACCAGGCGTATCAGTTGATCCGTTTTGGAACCAAGGACAAAGCAATTCCGGCAGCAGACCGAGATTATCTTGAAAATGTAATCCAATCAGCAAATTTTGATCTGGAGGAAGCACAACTGGAAGAGACCAAAATTCGATATCGAAAGATTACTGAACTTGTTACCAAAGCACTTTTCAAAAAATCCGAACCAAAACCTGCCTCAAAACTCGATAGTGTATTTCTCCATCCGATTTTTGGTTATGTGATTTTTGTAGGGATTTTGCTCCTGATTTTCCAGACGATTTTCACTTGGGCCTCCTACCCGATGGACTTAATTGATGGGCTATTTGCAGATATTAGTTCAGGTATTGCTGGCTTACTTCCTGACGGTCCCTTGACCAGATTATTAACCGAAGGGGTGATTCCGGGAATAGGTGGAGTTGTCATTTTCATTCCACAGATTGCGCTTTTGTTTGGGTTTTTGGCGATTTTGGAAGACACGGGCTACATGTCTAGGGTGGTGTTTTTGATGGATCGATGGATGCGGCCATTTGGGCTTCATGGCAAAAGTATCGTACCCTTAGTTTCTGGAGTGGCTTGTGCTATTCCCGGCGTGATGGCTGCAAGAAATATTTCCAACTGGAAAGAAAAAATGATCACCATCCTCGTCACTCCACTGATGAGCTGCTCAGCCCGCCTGCCGGTTTATATTATTTTGATCGGATTGACAGTGCCTGATGAATCCGTTTTAGGGTTTATCAATCTTCAGGCTTTGGCACTCCTTAGCCTATATCTTTTGGGAATTTTTGGAGTCTTGGGAACAGCCTTACTTTTGAAATTCATTTTAAAAACTGCAGAGAAAAGCTTCCTCCTCTCGGAACTTCCACCCTACCGAATTCCAAGATGGAGTGATGTAGGCCTGACTATGATCGAGAAATCCAAAACCTTCGTTGTAGAAGCTGGAAAGGTGATTTTGGCGATATCCATTGTTTTGTGGGTTTTGGCATCCTATGGTCCACCCTCTCGGATGGATCAAATCCGAATGGAAGGTGAGGCAAGATTGGAAAATGTGAGTGATGAAGCTCAAATTGCGGAAATTGAGGCTGAAACCAGCTCGGAACTTTTAGAGAATTCTTTTATCGGAATCATGGGCAGGGCCATTGAGCCTGCAATTGAGCCATTAGGCTATGATTGGAAAATTGGTATTGCGCTGATCACATCTTTTGCTGCCCGTGAAGTGTTCATCTCCACGATGGCCACGATCTACAGCATAGGAGGAGATATAGAAGATGACTTGACGATTAGAGAAAAACTGGATCAGCAGATTAATGCAAACACAGGAGAAAAGACTTTCAATGTAGCTTCTTCCTTCTCTCTGATGGTTTTTTATGTCTTTGCCATGCAGTGCATGAGTACGCTGGCAATTGTCAAAAGAGAAACGAAAAGCTGGAAATGGCCGTTAATCCAAACAGCCTACATGACCATTCTGGCATATGTGATGGCTTTTATAACCTTTCAAATTTTCTCCTAATATGTGGCAAGAGATCGGAGTCGGTATTATAGTGATTGCAGCTTTGGTTTATTTGGGGAGAAAATACTTCCTAAAACCCAAAACTCAGGCTGGCTGCGACAAATGCGCAAAACCTTAAAAGCTCGGGAGTTCTTAAGAATTCCCGTTTTTTTTATACTTTTCAGCAATGAGTAAAATCGCCCAGCAAAGTATTCAAACCACTATTTTTTCTTACATCGGTGTGGTATTGGGCTATATAAATGTCCTCTGGCTCTATCCTTATGCGCTTGATGCGACCGAATTGGGAACCTTTCGGACGATTCAGGATTTGGGATTGCTCTTCGTCCCTTTTGCTCAGCTTGGAGTCGGTCATGGAATCACACGGTATTTTCCAAAACTGGAGAAAAATCAATCAGCCTTTCTCACCTACGGACTTGCACTTTCCCTTGTCGGGTTTGCTGGTGTCAGTTTGATTTTCTTTGGGTTCAAAGAGCAACTCGTGGCTTTGTTCGCCACGAATTCACCAGAAGTAATTAATTTTCTGGGAGTAGTTTTGTTGATTACACTTTTTGCCTTGCTCAGCAGTGTAATGGATGCCTACAGTAGATCCTATCTCAAAGTGGCAATTCCCACCTTTTTCAGAGAGGTTTTTCTTAGATTTTTGACTTCTATTCTAGTGGGCATCTATCTTCTTGGCTGGATCGATTTTGATCAGGTTATGCTCGGACTAGTTGTTGTTTATGGTTTGGGCTTGTTTGGAGTATTAGTTTATCTCATTTGGTTAGGCAAAGTCAATCTTGACTTCAATTGGAAAAACTTCCCTCCCGGATTCAGAAGTGCATTTATTCGATTTAGCCTGAT
>CAYTXN010000149.1:1210-8149 GCA_964441195.1 uncultured Limnohabitans sp. | reverse complement strand
ACAAGGTCTGGGTTGGAGCAGGTCATCGAATTGACTATGCGAGCAATCTTCAGGTGGGGTTTTTGACCAAAAGAATGAAAATCGGATACCTCTATGAATTTCCGATGGGAAGAAGTTACCTGTTACCGGGAAGTACACATGAATTCACTGTGGCTTTGAACCTATTCAAAGACAATGTGAAGAATAAGTTCACAAATGATGAGGTCTTGATTTGGTAGTCAGATGCAGCTGATTTGAAGAAAAAAAGGAAGGAGAAATCTTTCCTTTTTTCGTTTTAATAGTTGGTTGTTCAATTGATCTTTTGGAGAATTTCCTCGGCTTTTTCAGAATAAAAATTTGGGTTTGCATCATTGATCAACAAAAGCCTTTTGGCTTCTTCCAATTTATTCAGTTTCAAAAAACTCATAGCTCCGTACCAAGTAGCTTCAAAAAAGTAATCGCTTTTCTGAGAAACCAAGCTCAAGGTTGGAATGGCTTTTTCCGGTCGATCCAGTTCGAGTTGACATAATCCAAGATAAAATTGAGCAAAGTCAGATTCGTCTTCGACTTTTAGTTTTTCAAAAAGGGTTTCTGCTTGTTCATATTCTTTATTCCTAAAGTTGGAAATTGCCTCGGAAATGATCGGGTTTTCCGAATTGATTAAAGAATCCGGAACTTGTTTTGGTTCGTAATATGCGAAATAGAGTTTCTCCCCGGGTAGCACACTTAAAGTTCTCAATAGAAAATAACCAACCAAGACGATCAATACAGCAATTGCCACCGAAATACTCCAAGTTTTAAATGTAGATCGTCTGGACTTGGCCTTGGATATTCCTTTAGATTTCTGTTGAAAAGCATGGAATTGAACTTGGTATTCGGGATTGTCTTTGAGCAATTTTTCGAAGAGCATACGATCTGTCTCGCCCATTTTTTTGCTGAGATAAGATTCAAACAATTCTTCAAGTTCCATCAATCATCAATTTTCCCATTTTATAATTTCATTGGGAAATGAAAAGTTCAGTAAAATATAGTGTTAATGGGATAAACAAAAAAATAGGGATTTATGCTTTGTTGCCAGTATCTGAATTTGCTTTTGCGACCTGATAACTCCATCAAAATCCTAAGCTTTGTCGGGGACAATTCGGAATTTCCATTTTTCCAGCAATTCTCTTAATCAAAAGAAAATAAGGTCTTAACATTCAGTTCATACCCGTTCCTGACTTTTGTTAGATGCGGTATCACCTTTTTCTTATTTTATTGATCTTCAATAGTTTTACGGATGGTTTTTCACAAGATTCATCCGTAGATATTTTAGAAAAAGCCAATCTTATGGCCTCCAAAGATCCTGAAGAATCTTTTCGAATGATTTCAGATCTTCTTCAGGATCCTGATCAAAAGAAGGACTTGGACTTTAGCAAAGCCCAGGCTCTTAGAGGAGAGTTGTTGATGAAGCTAGGCTTATATCAAGAAGCCTTGGATCCACTTTATGATGCGGAGACATTATTTTTAGAACTTGATTGTATTTCATGCCTTGCGGAAACCCACAATCTCCTTGGTCAGCTTTATTACAAAATCAAGACTCCCGAAACTGCATTAACTCGTCACCAGAAGGCTTTGGCACTATTTACACAAGCGGAAGATTGGCACGGAATCGCTGAGTCAAAGGGATTGATCGGTGGCATGTATGAAAAATTGGGAGATTTTTCACTGGCACTCACCTATCAGAATGAGTCTTTAGAAATATTTAAAAGTAAAGGCGGACAAGCTGATATGGCTTTCGTATTGGAGAATATAGGAAGCATATTTGAGGATCTGGAGCGCTATGATTCGGCATTCTTTTATTTTGAGAAAGCTTACGAGTACAATCTTGCTGCGGGTGATAGCTCGGCTTTGATTGGAAACCTGAATAATTTGGGTGATGTATATCGAAAATCCGGCAATCAGGACTCTGCGATGTATTACTCCATGAAGGCGCTCGATTTAAGCGAAAGATTAGGTAGTAGTTATCAAAAGCGCAGTGCCTTGATTGACCTAGCGAAGGCGAATGCTTTAAAGGGAAATCATGAACTGGGGTATTCATATTTGGAGGAGGCACGGCAACTTAGCGATTTGATTTTTTCAGAAGATGCAGCGAAGCAGCTGGCAGTGAAGGAGGTTCAGTATGAAGTCAATGAAAAAATAACCAAGATTGCGCAGCTTGAACAAGTAAGCCGATCCGATGCAAGAATCCGCTGGTTGTTGATTTTTCTTTTACTCGTTTTGGTTGGTTTGGCTTGGGCGATGATCAATCGTCAAAAGCTGAAAATCCGAATCAGTAAGGATCTGCTGGATCGTCAGAATGAATTGTTGGAAATCAAGGAAAGGTTGATTGCAACAGAAAAAGAAAATATAAACCTCCTTGAAGCCCGAATGGCTACTGAAGTTGAAGCTCAATCGAAAGCACTAAGTGCTCAGACTCTTCATGTGATAGACAAGAATCAGATGCTGGAGGAAATTCAGGAAAAACTGAAAAAAATCCTTGAGGAAGATCCCAAAGAACAAAAGAAGAAAATCCGAAATCTGATCAAGCAGATTGATTACAATTTTTCACAGGATACGGATTGGGATGATTTCAAATTTAGCTTCGAAAAAGTACATCAGGATTTTTTCAAAAAGCTAAATCAAACTGCAAATGAACTTACCCCTGGGGAGATCAAACTCGCAAGCCTGATGCGGATGAATTTGAGTTCGAAAGAGATTGCTTCTACCCTCGGAATATCGCTCGAGAGCTTGAGGATTTCCAGATATCGACTTCGCAAAAAACTTAATCTGGAAAAAGGAGAAAGTCTACAACAATTCCTGCTTTGTATATGATTCACAATTTGTTAATCTGTTTTTAACATCTTGTAAAAATCAGTAAATCAATAATTTGTGATTCTTTTTTAAATTCTTGTTTAGGTTTTGTTAACGCTCAGAATCCAATCTGTTTCCCAATTGATAACGCGGAAATCTAGCTACGGCGAGCAGTAGATTCTAACATTGTGCTGTGATTTTACACCAGCAAAACCAAAATGAAAAAACCATTCAATTACCTCTTTTTTATTGCGATTTCAGGAATCGTTTCATGCAGTTCTTCCAGTACCGATTCGTTAAATGAAGAAGCCGATTCAGTTCAAGTTGTAAAGCCTCTTTACGTGACTGACCCGGTAATTCATGACACAGATGACCCTGCAATCTGGATCAACTCTCCAAACCCTGCGATGAGTCTGATTGTCGGTACGGACAAAGATTCTGTCGGTGCACTATATGTATTTGATCTAAAAGGAAAAGTGATTGACTCACTTGTTCGCAGAGATATCCAGCGACCAAACAATGTCGATATAAGCTACGGACTTTCCCTAGGAAATGACTCGATAGACTTTGCTGTCACTGGAGAGCGATTGACCTCGAAACTCCGCTTTTTTTCTCTTCCTGACATGAAGGAAATCAATGCAGGAGGAATAGAGATTTTTCAGGGCGAAACCGGTCCTGAGTTCCGTGACTTGATGGGAGTTGCGGCATTTAAAAGCCCAAAATCCGGAAAAACTTACGTAATCGCAGGCCGAAAAAATGGTCCTACAGACGGCACCTACCTCTGGCAATATGAAGTGATCGGAGAAAATGGTCAGATCCGATTGGAGCTAGTGAGGAAGTTTGGTCAGTACTCCGGAATCAAAGAGATCGAAGCCATCGCAGTCGATGCTGAATTGGGATATATCTATTATTCAGACGAGCAAGTTGGAGTGCGAAAGTACTACGCCGAGCCTGAAATGGGTAATGAGGAGTTGGCACTTTTTGCCACAGAGGGATTTATGGATGACAATGAGGGAATCTCCATCTACAAATTGGACGATCTCACAGGGTATATTTTAATATCTGACCAAGCAGCATCACTTTTCCATGTATTTCCAAGAGAAGGCAGCCAAAGCAACCCTCACGATCATTCCCTAATAACCAAAATCGCTGTCAGCACGCTCGAAAGTGATGGATCGGAAGTGACCAGTATTTCCCTCGGTCCTGACTTTCCAAAGGGACTTTTCGTCGCCATGTCGGACGACAAAACCTTCCAAATCTACCGCTGGGAAGACCTAGCAGGTGATATCCTCAAATCTAAAAGCAACTAACTCTAACCAATATGCAAAAACAATTACTTACACTTATCGCCCTCGTGTCGATGACACTCCTAGGTTCGGGAGTCTTCGCCCAGGGTGTTTTGAAGGGAAAAGTGATCGATTCTCAGAATCTATCTCTTCCCGGTGCCAATGTGATCCTTCAGGGGACTTCCATAGGTTCGGTTACGAATCAAAATGGTGAATTTACCATCGTTAATCTAAATGCGGGATCTTATGAAGTGGTGATAACTTATCTAGGTTATGCATCTCTTACTCAGAATGTGACTGTTTCAGATGGAGAGACTACTTTGGTCAATTTCAGATTGAATGAGACGTCTATCGAAGGGGTTGAATTTATTGTATTTGGCGACCGATTGAAAGGTCAAGCGCGAGCTTTGAACCAGCAAAAGAATAATGCCAATATCACAAACGTCGTTTCATCCGACCAAATTGGACGTTTTCCAGATGCG
The DNA here is from genome assembly GCA_964441195.1 of uncultured Limnohabitans sp. Lineage (GTDB taxonomy): Bacteria > Bacteroidota > Bacteroidia > Cytophagales > Cyclobacteriaceae > Algoriphagus. The sequence continues at coordinate 3,570 of CAYTXN010000149.1, read as the reverse complement.
AATATCGGTGATGCATTGAAGCGTATCCCAGGTATCACGATGCAAAACGACCAAGGAGAAGCAAGAAATATCATTATCCGTGGTATGGCTCCCCAATTGAATTCTGTGACATTGAATGGCGAGCGTCTTCCTTCTGCAGAAGGTGACAACAGAAATGTCCAAATGGATTTAATTCCCTCAGATATGATTCAAACCATCGAAGTAAATAAAGCTGTACTTCCAAATATGGATGCTGATGCAATCGGCGGATCTGTCAATTTAGTAACCAGACAGGCCCCGAATGGTCTACGTATTTCAGGTACAGCAGCTTCAGGAGTGAATTTGCTTTCCAACAAGCCGATTTGGACAGGTGGTGTGGTGATCGGAGATCGCTTTGCCAATGGCAAGCTTGGTGTTATTTTCTCAGGGTCTTATAATAACCATAACTTCGGATCAGACAATGTCGAGGCAGTTTGGTATAATTCGGATAACGGGGTAGCATTGGAAGAATTTGATATTAGGAAATATGTAGTGCAGCGGGTTAGAAGATCAGCTACGCTAGCCTTAGATTATGACATCAACAGTAATCATAAGTTATTCCTTTCTGGGATGTATAATCACCGAGACGATTGGGAAAACCGATTCAGAATGCGTGTAGGCAGATTGGATGATTCCTTCGATGATGGTAATTTTACAGAGACCTCTCCAGGTGTTTTTGCTACTAAGGGAAGAGTGGAATTCCAGACCAAAGGAGGTATAGACAATAACCGAATTAAAGCTACTCGATTAGAAGATCAGCGAGTGTATAATACTACTTTGGGAGGTAGTCACCTTTTCAATAAGTTGAAAATGGACTGGAGTGTTACTTACGCAAAAGCTTCTGAAGAAAGACCTAACGAGCGCTACATTTCATACAGATCATCTAATAGAGATGTCACAGTTGATCTTTCCAATCCTGAAAAACCGCTTGCAATTCTTAGCAACCAAGCTGCTAACGCAGGAATTGGTTTCAATTACATTCAGGAAGAACTTGGCTATACATTTGATCAGGATTTGAATGCAAAACTGGATTTTAAATTACCATATAATGACAAGGGAATTCTTCAGTTTGGATTGAGATACAGAGGAAAGGATAAAGAGAGAGCTAACAATTTCTTTGAATATGAGCCATTGGATGAGGACGCTTTTGGAGCTACTCTTGGAAGTGTTCCTAATAGAAATTATTCGGATCCAAATTATCTTGCAGGCTCACAGTATGCAGTTGGATCTTTTGTTACTCCGGAGTTTCTTGGTGGTCTCAATGTGAAGAATGGAGCTCAGTTTGAGGAAACTGATGTTTTGGAAGAATATGTACCTGGCAATTTCATCGCGAATGAGTCAATTGTTGGAGCATATGTAATGGCGGATCATCAGTTTTCAGATAAATTCTCAGCTATCGCTGGTATAAGATTGGAGTCTACCTCCATCGAATACATAGGTAATATCTTTGATGTGGACAATGAGGAATTTTCTTCAGCTGTTGGCGATCAAAGCTATTCGAACTTTATGCCTGGTTTACACTTGAAGTATGATGTAGATCCTAACAGCATCATCCGATTTGCTTGGACCAATACCATTGCAAGACCAAACTATTATGACTTGGTCCCTTATGCATTCTTCAGTCCTGAAGATGAGGAATTGGAAAGAGGAAATCCGAACTTGAAAGCTACTACTGCTATGAACTTTGATTTGATGGCAGAGCGCTATTACGATAATGTGGGTTTGATCTCACTTGGGGGATTTTACAAGGACATCGATGATTTCGTTTATACGATCACAACTCAAGGTTTTTCTGATCCACAGTTTGGTTCAGGATTACAATATTCAAGACCGGAGAATGGTGGAACAGCCTCGGTTTATGGCTTTGAGACTTCGTTCCAGAGACAGATTTGGAAGAATTTCGGGATTTATTTGAACTACACGTTTACAAAATCTTCCACCACGGGAATCGAAGGACGTAATGAGGATGATTTGCAGCTTCCAGGCACTGCCCAAAACATGTTTAACGCCTCTCTTTCTTATGAAAACAAGAAGTTCGTTGCTCGTGTGTCTTTAAATTACGCATCAGATTACTTGGATGAATTGGGTGGAGAAAACTTCGAAGATAGATTCTACGACAAGCAGACTTTCCTTGATGTAAATGCTTCTTACGCTTTCACTCCAAAGTGGAGATTATTCTTTGAAGGTAATAACCTTACAAATCAGCCTTTGAGATATTATCAAGGCATCCAGTCTCGTACGATGCAGATGGAATATTACAATGCACGTCTGAATTTCGGTTTGAAGTTTGATTTGTTTGAGTAAATATTAGTGGATCTTAAATTCAAAAGCTGCTTCTGAAA
>CAYTXN010000149.1:0-1110 GCA_964441195.1 uncultured Limnohabitans sp. | reverse complement strand
CTGATTGATTTTTCCTGAAATGATCAGGTCCTCCGGTTTTCCAGAGATTAATGGAGTACCGCAGTTGAGCAGCCAAAACCGATCTGCAGTTTCTATCGCAATGTCCAGATCATGCGTCACGACAAGCACCGCTTTCCCTTTTTGCGCGGCAATTTCCCGCAGTAATTCCATGATCTCAAATCGGTTGACCAAGTCCAAATGTGCCGTTGGTTCGTCCAGAATCATCAGTTTCCCATCCTGTGCCAAAGCCCGTGCAATCATTGCTTTTTGGCGCTGCCCATCACTAATTTCGCTCAAACGTTCATCTCGGAGATAATTGATTTTGGTATCGGTGAGGGCTTTTTCTACGATCTCACGATCTGTGGAGTTAAGCTTACCAGACCAACCGGTGTGAGGAGTTCGGCCCAGAGCTACGAGTTGTCCGACGGTCATATTTCCCGGGAAAACAGGATCAGTCAGAACTACAGAGATTCGCTTGGCGAGTTCTTCGACCCCAAGGTTTTCAATGAATTGATTTTCGATCAAAATCTCACCTTTCCAAGGTTTGATTTGACCTAAAATGGCTTTGATCAGCGTGGATTTTCCGACACCATTTGGGCCAAGCAGGCAGGTGAGTTCACCGGAAAAGAGTTGAAAATTCAGATTTTCAAGGATTTCTTTTTTGGTCTTTTGATGAAAATAACCAAGTGTCAAACCCTTGCCTTCCAATGCGATATGTTGCTGATCTTTTCCCATGCCCTAAAAATCTCTGCTAAAATTCCTTTTCAAAATCAGTCCAATCACAATCGGTGCGCCGACTAAGGAAGTGACAGCATTAATCGGAAGCGTGCTTGCAAATCCCGGAAGTTGCCCAGCTGCATCGCAAAGCAAAAGCAGAATCGCTCCGATCAAGGCCGAAGCGGGAAAGAGAATCCGATGATCTGAACTTTTCCAAACTATCCTGGCAAGATGTGGAACAGCTATTCCAATAAATGCAATCGGCCCGCAAAATGCCGTGATTCCTCCTGCCAAAATCCCCGTACTTCCGATCATTAACCAGCGCATTTTATCAGTTCGGATTCCCATACTCTTTGCGTAAGCTTCACCCAGCAAAAGCGCATTATAGGATTT
>CAYTXN010000148.1:5054-8152 GCA_964441195.1 uncultured Limnohabitans sp. | reverse complement strand
ACTTTGGTGATCAGTTCGAATCCCAGGTAACTCGCCAGGACCAAAACGTAAATGAGTATAATTAAGGACTCCAGGGTCATATCAAGAGTTTTTAGCTTGTGAATTCAAAATATTTTTGGTGAAGTCATGCACGAGTTGACCTTCATGTGTGATCATTACACCCTTGGTAATTTCCTCATCGAGGTTTGTGTTTAAGCCAACAGCATTGAAAAGGTGCAAAAACAGGGTGCTGATATTCGTTGCATAAAGTTGGCTGGCATTCACCGGTAAAAGAGATGGCAAGTTCGATTCCCCAACTATGGTTACTCCATGCTTTACCACTGTTTTGTTCTTTTCTGAAATAGCGCAATTCCCTCCGGATTCTACTGCCATATCTACGATCACCGAACCGGTCTTCATACTTTTGACCATTTCCTCTGTCACAAGAATCGGGGATTTTCTACCCATCACTAGCGCAGTAGTAATTACCAAATCGGCATCTTTGATTTTATCTTTGATGAGTTTTTGTTGCTTTTCCAGAAATTCCGCAGAAACTTCTTTGGCGTATCCGCCTTCGATTTTCACTTCCTCAGCCCCTTCTACAGTTAAAAATCTGCCTCCAAGAGACTCGACTTGCTCTTTGGTCTCTGGTCTTACGTCAGACACTTCGACAATAGCTCCTAGCCTTTTTGCTGTAGCGATTGCTTGCAGTCCAGCCACCCCAGCTCCAAAAATCAAGACCTTGGAAGGTGTGATCGTACCGGATGCAGTCATCATTAAAGGGAAAATTTTACCGAGGTAATTCGCTCCCAAGATCACCGACTTGTACCCTGCAAGATTTGCTTGAGATGAAAGTGCGTCCATTTTCTGAGCTCGGGAAATCCGAGGCACCGCATCCATCGAGAAAGATGAAATTGATTTTTTATTGAGTGCCTCTATGATTTCGGGATGCTGATAGGCATACATAAATGAAATACAGGCTGACCCATCCTTCATTTGAGCAATTTCCTCCAGCGTGGGGATATTCACTTTCAGAATTACATCTGAAGAAAAAACTTCTGCAAGTCCTGAAACCTCCGCTCCGGCATTTTGGTAATCCTGATCTGAGAAATAAGACCCTTCTCCGGCTCCGGATTCAATGATTACCTCAAATTCCTTCTTTTTAAGAAGTTTGACCAAATCGGGACTGAGCGCTACTCTTTTCTCAAATTCCTTGGTCTCTTTGATAACACCAATTTTCATTTACTTATGTTTAAACAGGGTATGGACGAATAATTTACTCCAAAATATTATCGAAAGTAAATTCCTAGTAACTATTTACCCATCCTGCCCTTCAAAAAATGAAGATTTTTTTACGCAATCGTTATTTGATTACACTATTTTCAAAAATTATTATGTTTTATGAAATAAAATTTTTCCCAATAATCAAATAGATGATTTTTAATTTGGCATATCTGAATAAATACAAAATATTGAGACTAGTACCCTCGCCATTAATCCTTTTAATTCTACACTTCAACAAAACTGGTTCCGACAGGACGCAATAATTCCTATTTTGTACTACTATTAAATCTGAATTAATTCTAAGCCCATGAAATCGAGCATGACGCAAGCAAAACACACTTGCAGGATTTTAATACTTACGAGATTCCATGTGGCCTGTAAAAATCAAATTTTAAACACATGAAAAAAAAAACCGAGCATGACTCTCTTGGACAAACCCGGAGAGACTTTATCAAAAACGCGGCAATTGCCTCCTCATTTTTCATCGTGCCTCGGCATGTACTGGGAGGTGTTGGTTTCACTGCACCATCCGACCAACTGAATATCGCCGCGATTGGTGCAGGCGGAAAAGGCCGCAGCGACATCTTGAATGCTTCCGTCAATGGCAGGGAACGAGTCGTTGCTCTTTGCGATGTTGACTTTTCCGGTACTGCTAAAGAATCAGTAACCAAATTCCCCGATGCCAAACTCTATGCGGATTACCGCAAAATGCTGGAAGAGCAAAAAGACATCGATGCAGTGACCATCTCCACTCCGGATCATGTTCACGGTCCAGCCGCAAAATTCTGTATGGAGCGTGGCAAGCATGTCTATGTGCAGAAGCCAATGACTCACAATATCCGTGAAGCTCGAATGCTTACCGAGATGGCGAGAGAGCAAAAAGTAGTCACTCAAATGGGAAATCAGGGAGCTTCCAATCCACTTCTTGACATGGTCAAGGGATGGATTGACTCAGGAAAAATCGGAAATGTTTCCAAAGTTCAAGTTTGGACCAACCGTCCAGTTTGGCCTCAAGGCGGCCCACTTCCTGCACCCGACCCAAGCCAAAAACCCGCGGATCTCAATTGGGATCTTTGGTTAGGCCCGGCTAGCTATAAGCCATACACACCAGGGATGCATCCATTCAGCTGGAGAGGCTGGTGGGATTACGGAACTGGAGCTTTGGGTGATGTGGGATGTCACTTGATGGATATTCCTTTCCGTACGCTTGGACTTCACTATCCTAAAGATGCCGAATGTTCCGTAGGTTCAGTTTATTCCGGCATGTGGACGGCAGATTATAATCCTGAGGGTTGTCCTGCTTCCTCATTCATTACCTTACATTATGCCCCTACGGCAAAAAATCCAGTTCCTCTCGAAATGACCTGGAGTGATGGAGGTTTGCGTCCATCTCATCCGGATATCATTCCTGCTGATAACGACATCGGGGGTGCCAATTCTGCCAACGGTGTTTTACTAATCGGCGAAAAGGGAATCATCTCGCACAACATCAACGACAGTTCGCCTTTGATGCCAAAGTTGTATCTAAATGACGGTACACAAGACTTTGGCCCGGATCGAATCGAAGGTACTGAGCCGGAATACGGTCATCAGCGTAAGTGGGTGGATGCCTGCAAAGCTGGATTTGGTTCCACGGAACATAAAGGTTTGACTTCATCCTTCGACTATGCTGGTCCAATGACTGAGACAGTGCTAATGGGGAATTTAGCTATCCGTAGCTATATGCTCAGAAGAGAAAATAGCAGAGGTCAGCAGGAATTCTTCGGGCGAAAGAAACTTCTTTGGGACGGTGAAAACATGCGAATCACCAATCTGGAAGAAGCAAATCAGTTTGT
>CAYTXN010000148.1:0-4954 GCA_964441195.1 uncultured Limnohabitans sp. | reverse complement strand
AGCAGCTTGCCCGTCGTGGCGGGGAGTCGAAGCCAATTAGCAGTTTGTAAACCGTAAATTTGAAACCGTGGGTGGAAATGCTCACGGTTTTTTATTGATCCAAAACCCCTAATTTTCCCAACAAAATCAGTTCAGAACAGTCAACCTAAGAAAAGTAAATCGTTAAAAAATGAAAGCCCTGCTAGTCGAAAAATTTCAGCAAAAACCAACCATTGAGACTGTTCCTGACCCGAAATCACCGGTAAATGGTGTGGTTATCGAGGTCAAAGCCACCGGACTTTGTCGAAGTGATTGGCATGGTTGGATGGGACATGATTCTGATATCCGGCTGCCACACGTTCCGGGTCATGAATTTGCTGGAGTGATCCGGGAAGTTGGTAAAGAAGTCAAACATTGGAAAGTAGGTGATCGAGTGACTGTCCCGTTTGTATGCGCCTGTGGAATTTGTCCTACTTGCCATTCCGGTAATCAGCAGATTTGCGACGACCAATTCCAGCCTGGATTTACGCATTGGGGTTCTTTTGCGCAGTATGTAGCTATTCATCGGGCTGAAACCAATCTGATCAAACTACCCGAGGAAATGACTTTTGAAACAGCGGCTAGCCTAGGTTGTCGGTTTGCGACTTCTTTCCGCGCTGTTGTCTCACAGGGTAAAGTCAGCGGAGGTCAATGGGTTGCTGTTCACGGCTGTGGTGGAGTAGGGCTTTCGGCTATTATGATCGCAGCGGCAATGGGAGCAAATGTGATTGCAGTGGACATCTCGGAAGAAAAACTTGCTTTGGCTTTATCGGTGGGAGCTCATTTCGTGATAAATGGAAAAAAATCACCTGATGTCGCTGCAGAAATATTGGAAATCACTAAGGGAGGAGGTCATGTTTCTGTAGATGCTTTGGGGAGCAAAGTGACCTGCTTCAATTCGATCGCATGTCTGAGAAAAAGGGGCAAACATATCCAAGTAGGCTTGATGGCTGGTAAGGATTCCAATCCAGAAATCCCCATGCATTTGGTCATAGCCAAAGAACTCGAAATCTTCGGAAGTCATGGCATGCAAGCACATGCTTATCCGGAGATGTTACAGATGATTTTGACTGGAAATCTTACTCCTGAAAAGCTAATTGGTAGAAGAATCGGTTTGGATGAAGCTATCAATGCTCTAATTTCGATGGATACCTTTCAGGAAAACGGAATGGTAATGATTGATCGATTTTAACTCGATTTTTTCTAAAAATTAATATAATGAAATTAAAAATTCGATGGTTTGTGCAGTCCGTATCGGGCCTACTGCTTACAGGAGCTGGCTTATGCATGAGTATTGATGCAGGATTTGAGCGTTTTTCTGGAGGTGATTGGTTTTGGTACGGGACTGCTGGATTAGTGGTGTTTCAGGGAGGATTGTGTCTTTTGATAGACGCACTTCGTTTTCGGTTGAAGTAAAATTTTTAAGGGAATCTTAATGATTTAGTAAGGAAATCTTCCGTCTTTTTACAGAAATTTGAATTAGAGTTTTTACAAAGCAGCTTTAAACCAAATAATAATATTCCTGTCAAAGACCTGTAAACCTTAGCAACTATGATCAAGAAAATCACCCTTGGACTTATTGTCCTTTTCGTCCTCATCCAGTTTATTCCTGCTGAAAAAAACGAGAGTAACGACACCGAATTTGACATCACCAAAAGTTACGATGTGCCTGACAACGTCGCTATGATTCTTAAAGGCGCGTGCAACGATTGCCACACCAATCTCACACGCTATCCTTGGTATTCCAACATCCAGCCCGTCAAATACATGCTTGCAGATCACGTGAATGAAGGCAAGCGAAAATGGAATTTATCCACTTTCACCAAACTTCCCCTTGCCGTCCAAAATCATAAGTTTGAAGAGGTCGTCGAAATGGTGGAAGAGAAAGAAATGCCATTGGCTTCTTACACTTATTTAGGACTTCATCCCGAGGCAAAACTGACCGATGAAGAACGAAAAATCTTAGTGGATTGGGCCAAAGACCAAATGGCCATGCTTGCCGCAACTTATCCCGCGGATAGCTTGGTAATGAAACCGAGAACACCTGCTCCACAATAAATGATCAGCCTCAAAATTTAGATTTTGAGGCTTTTTTTATGCACGTTGTAAAAGGGAAATACATCTCAGAATCTGGATATTTTCTCGGTAAAAAATTACTCTAAAATACTAAAGCGAAAATCTTATTTCTTTCCCGGGGATTGAATACTGAAACCGTAGCCTTAAATTTTCAGTACAAATCAGCCATAGTAAGCCCGAGCTAGAAATCTCTAAATGATCAACGAACCAAATCCTCCGAAAAAAAGGCAATCCAAGCTAGGACTTATCCTGATTTCGGTAGTCGTCGTTATCCTCGCAGCGGCATTTATTTTTTACCTCAACTTTAACAAAATGCTCGGGGCAGCGCTACACAATGTTTTTGAGTCCAGTCAAGTAGCCGACGTATATGAGCTAAGCTTTGACAACTTGAGGGTAAATCCCATCGATGGAAATATCAGTGTCCTGGATGTAACCTTTCAGCGTAAAGAAAATCCCCGGAAGGCCTATCCCTACATCAATAGCGGCATCACGCTGAAAACGGACAAATTGATCTTGGAGAATGTCGACATCTTGCTCCTGCTGAAATCCAACAAACTCAACCTGGAAAAAGTAGCCATCATCCGGCCTGATTTGGAACTCGACGTAAATGGACACAATCCCATCTTTTTCCCTTTTCAGGAATCTCCTGACTCTGCTTCGGTTAGTGGAAACAAACTGCCTGATTCCTATTTTCTCGCAGCCTTCGAACTCAGAGACGCTACTTTCCGACTAATTAACTCCGCAAGAAAGCGGAAGTTTTCCATCGAAAATTTCAGTGTTTCATTTAAAGATGTCCTCCTAGACAAGAATGACCACGAAGACTTATTTTTTCTCAAGGAGATGGAAATTTCTCTTAAAAAATTCACCGGAGCGATGGAAGAGGATCCTGTACAGCTTTTGAGCTTTTCGGATTTCAAAATAAAGTTCGACTCAGTAAATGCGAAAAAAAATCTGGATACGCTCATTTTTGAGTTTCGGGATTTTAGCTCCGAGGTTAATTCCCTGGACATTCTGACACGAGACAGTATTTTTCACATTACCATGAGTTCTTTTGATCTTTCATATCAAGATCAATCGATTCTGCTTGAGAAATTGAGTTTCAAACCCAACTTCAGCAATGCGGTGATTCAAAAGAATTACAGATTTCAGCACACTCAATTCTCCGGCACTGTAGGTAAAATCGCTATTGCCGGGGTCAACTTCGATTCGCTCATTCATGCTAATAAACTTTTCGTTGAAGAAGTGGTCCTTGACAGTATTTCTGCACTCATCTATAAGGACAATACAAAGGCCAAGGACCTGAAACACTTCCCAGAGTATCTAGGCCAATCCATCATGGGAATTACCAATCCAGTAAGGATAAAAACCCTGAAAGCAACAAATATCAATTTGACGAACGAAGAGCGAAAACCTGATGGTTCCCTGGCAAGGGTCAATGTCAACCGAGGAACTTTGGAAGCAACAAACATCACGAATCTAGCTCCAAAGGAGACGCTTAACCTTAAGAGTGATGCATATTTAGAAGACAAAGTAGCCTTTCGGCTAGACTTGGATTTCAGCTACTCCCAGACTCAGTTCACCTTCTCGGGGATTCTGAAAAAATTTGAATTAGCACAAATCAATCCCATTATGGAGGCTTATACCCCTGCTAAATTCACTGCGGGAATTGCCGACGAAATCAAATTTTCAGGTATCGCCAGACGAACAAGTTCCACTGGCAATTTGACCTTTCTATATCACGACCTAAAAGTCAGTTTGGAGCTGGAAGATAAGGCTAAATGGAAAAGTGACCTCGTTACTTTCGGAGCAAATACTGCCCTGAACACCAATAATCCATCTTCTCCGAATACGCCACCCAGAGAAGTGAAATTTCAAGCGGATAGGGATATGAACCGTGGATTTGTTAACCTAATCATCAAGTCAATCCTTGACGGAATGAAGGAAACCATGAACCTTTCGAAAGAAAACAGAAAAGATTTCAACCAAACAAAACGGGAAGCAAGAAAAGATGCGAGAAAGGATAATTAAGAAGAAATCGGGAGACAGAAGACGCATTGACAAACCGCCTACTGAGACTGAATATTACCTAATGTGACCCCAACTCCTTCTCCAATTGCTCCAAGGTCTTTCCTTTGGTCTCGGGCAAAATCCACCAAATCACCACAAACCCTACCGCACAGATCACTCCGTACAACCAGAAATTATTGGCCCAACCCAGATTTTCTTTGATCGCAGGAAAACTATAAGTGAGTGTAAAATTTCCAACCCAATGTGCCAAAGCGCCAATGGAAATCGCCGCTCCACGAATTCTTGTAGGAAAAATCTCAGACAAAATCACCCAAAGCAGTGGCGCGAGGGAAATCGAATAAAACATCACATTCAACAGCACCAAGACTACAACCGAAGTCCCCCCCAAATCAGCATAAAAGGAATATCCCAAACCGGCATAAAGCAAAGTCATCGCTGCCAAACAGACTAATAGGATGGACTTTCGCCCATACTTGTCAACCGTGGCAAAGGTCACAAAAATGGATGCCACCATCACTCCGCCGATCACCACGATATTGAGCATCATCTGCTTTAGCGTGAATCCTGCTGCCTGAAAAATATCCGCTGCATAATAAATCACCACGTTGATTCCACTCCACTGCTGGAGAAAAGCAAGAAATATCCCCAAAGCCAATAGCTTAACCACATTTTTTCGCAGCAATTCCCGAAAATTAACCGCACCTAAATTATCCTGATCCAAGGTGGATAGCGTCTCGGCTAGCGAGTCTTTGGCATAAGCCTCCCCTCCAATTTTACGAAGGACTTTCACCGCTTTATCCTGTTGGTTGTTTTTGATCAGCCAGCGGGTGCT
>CAYTXN010000147.1:0-8159 GCA_964441195.1 uncultured Limnohabitans sp. | reverse complement strand
CCGAACCGTCCTGATGACTTAAACACTGAATGCTACGCATCCTACAGTTCCTTTACCGAATAAGGGCATTTATCTTATTCGTTTTTCTTGAAGTGATGGCAATCTGGATGATTGTCTCCAATAATTCTCCACAGGGTGCAGCTTTCTTTAACAGTTCCAATGTATTGGTTGGATCTGTACTCAAGAAACAAGCAGACGTAGTCCAGTTTTTCTCTTTAGCCGAAGCGAATGAAGCCCTAACTGCCGAAAATGCCGAGATTCTCCAACAGTTGAGCTTTCTTCAGGTCAGGCCAGACAGTGTTGCTTTTGAGTTGGATTCGGCTTTTGCCAATACTTACCAATTTAAAGGGGCAAGAGTGATTGGTAGTTCCCTGCGGTTTTCCCAAAACTACCTGACTTTGAATAAAGGTTCCAAAGATGGCATTAAGCCAGGAATGGGAATATTTAATCCTGAAGGGATAGTGGGCCGAGTGAAATCCGTGTCTGAAAATTATGCAGTGGCATTTTCCTTGCTTAATACTGCGTTGTTGGTTTCTTCAAAAATAAAATCAACTGATGTATTTGGGTCTGTACAATGGGATGGAATAAATACGACAGAAGCTCGGCTACTTTTCGTACCAAGGCATGTCAAAGCTCAAGAAGGTGATACCATAGTTACTTCTGGATTCAATGCGGTTTTCCCCGAAGGAATTCTGATCGGAGTGATTTCCAATATCTCTCCGGATGAGAAAGATCCCAATTACCTGGATCTGACAGTGAAGCTAAGTACAGATTTCAGTAAGGTGAGTTATGTATACCTAGTCGAAAATACGCTTTTCACAGAACTGGATTCGCTCTATCGCCAATCAGAGATAAGCAATGAATATTAGAAATCTGTTTTCTTCCATCTTATTAATCATTTTCCTCGGAGTGATACAGATTTTGTTTTTGAAAAATCTGGCTCTTTTTGGGGTTGCATTCATATTTATTTATCTCTTGGCAATCTTGTCCTTACCTATCTCGATGAAAACTTCTCCCTTGCTTTTAATAGCATTCGGACTGGGTTTTATGATAGACATATTTTACGAAACGATTGGAATGCATGCGGCTGCGGCCACTTTACTAGCCTTTGTGAGATCACTTTGGCTTAAAGCAATCAGTCCCACTGGAGGTTATGTAGATACGGAAGAACCCTCATTAAATGAAATGGGTTTGGTGTGGTTTATCACCTATTCATTTCCATTGATTTTTGTTTATTCCTTGGTGTTTTTCACCGCCGATCAATGGGGCACTAGTGGCTTTTTGGGCGTCTTAAACAAAAGCTTTTTTTCCTCCATTTTGACTTGCCTTTTGGCTATACTTGTGCAGCTACTGTTTTTTAAACGTAGACGGGGAATCTGATGAAATCGAGCATGTCGTCATTGTCAGAATCTGGGATGATAATAATGCATGCGAGATTCCATGTGACCTTTAAGAAACAATTTTAATCACATGAAAGACCAAAGACCAATAGTCATACTCATCTTTATTTTTCTGGTGAGCGTTGTCTTGCTTATCAGGCTTTTCATGATCCAAGTGGTCGACGACAGCTTTATGAAACGGGCTGAAAGTAATGCCATTCAACGGATCGTGGATCACCCCTACCGTGGACTAGTTTATGATCGAAACGGAAAGCTTTTAGTTTTCAACAACCCGATCTTCGATGTCATGGTGGTGCCGAAAGAGTTTAAGGTAGGCGACACCACGCGTTTTTGTGAGCTTTTCAAAATCTCCAAGGAGCAACTGATCGAATCATATACCGCTGCTCGGAAGTATTCTTCGGTCAAACCCTCCACTTTAATCAAGCAAATTTCGACGAAAGACTTTGCCAGAATTCAGGATTTTTTGGTGGACTATCCCGGGCTTTTCATCATGACCAGATCCGTCCGGTCTTATCCTAATTCGACAGCAGGACATGCATTGGGATATATTGGAGAAATCAACTCAGGTCAACTGGAGCGCGATACCTTAAAATACTATTCGCAAGGTGACTATGTCGGGTTGAGCGGGATGGAGCGCTATTATGAAAATGTTTTAAGGGGAAAAAAAGGGGTCAAATATAAAATGGTTAATGTGCGCGGAATCGACAAAGGGCCATTCAAAGATGGTGAATACGATACGGCATCTGTCGCGGGAAAAAACATTACCTCCACCATAGACATGGACTTGCAGGTCTATGGTGAAATGTTGATGCAAGGAAAAACCGGCTCCGTCGTAGCCATTGAGCCGAGTACGGGAGAAATCCTAGCTATGATTTCAGCGCCATTCTATGATCCAAATGAACTAACCGGTGCCGAGTTTAGCAGAAACTATGTGCTGTTGAATAAGGATTTGCAAAAGCCACTCTTCAATCGACCGGTAATGGCCATGTACCCTCCTGGTTCCATCTTCAAAATCGTACAAAGTTTAATTGGACTTCAAAAAGGAATTCTAACTCCCAACTCAACATTTGCATGCAATAGATCCTTGGTCGCATGCCACAATCATCCCAGCCCTTCAAACCTATTTGGTGCTATTCGAAACTCCTGTAATCCATATTATCATCAGGCCTTTCGGCAGATTATCAACCGGGAGGTTTCTAACAATACATTCACGGACACTCAAATTGGACTTGATGAATGGCGAGAAAGTGTACTCAAATTTGGCTTGGGAGCTCCACTTGGAATAGATATGTTTGGAGAAAGAGGCGGCGACATACCATCCAGTAAGCTTTACGACAGGGTATATGGGAAAGGACGTTGGAAATACTCTACCATCTATTCACTTTCCATAGGACAAGGCGAACTTCAAGTCACTCCAATTCAAATGGCCAACTTGGTCTCTGTCTTTGCCAATAAAGGGTACTACTATACCCCACATTTGATAAAAGAAATAGATGGAGACCCTAATCAGGTTCCTGAAAAATTCAAAATCAAACATGAAGTCGGAATCGATGCTCATCATTTTGATTTGATCCACGATGCCATGGCTGAAGCGATTTATGGTACAGCAGCCCGTGCAGTAATCAAGGATATCGTCCTAGCCGGAAAAACGGGAACCGCACAAAATCCCCATGGTGAAGATCACTCCGTTTTCTTTGCCTTTGCCCCAAAAGACAATCCTAAAATTGCCATTGCTGTCTATGTGGAAAATGCAGGTTGGGGAGGTAGAGCAGCGGCTAGTACGGCTTCCTTGATGATCGAAAAATATCTGAGAGGAGAGATTACACGTCCTGCGCTTCAGGAATATGTTTTAGCCGGTAACTTTATCTACTGATGCGGGAAGCTGATATTCAAATTAACCGAGTCGATTGGATTGCGGTGACCATTTATTTCACCTTGGTGACCATTGGCTGGTTTAATATTTATGCTGCTGTTTATGATAGCCAAGTCGAAAAAAGCATATTCGATGTTTCCATCAATTCAGGAATCCAGTTAGTTTGGATTGGGACAGCCATAGTGTTGATTACTATTATAATGGTGGCTGATTCCAGATTTTTTGAAAATCTATCTTTGGTTATTTATCTGATTTTTATGGTTCTCCTGATCCTTACTCCATTCGTGGGAAAAGAGGTTAATGGACAAACGCTATCGATTGGATTTGGGAGTTTCCGGATTCAACCTGGGGAATTTGCCAAGTTTGCCACAGCACTCGCCTTGGCAAAAGTGATGGAAAGACCAACGTTTGATCTTTCAAAAAAGAATTATCAGCTGATTGCGTTTGGTGTTTTACTTCTTCCAATGATCTTGATTATTCTTCAGCCTGACACTGGAACCGCAATGGTTTTCTTTGCCTTTCTGTTGATGTTTTACAGAGAAGGACTTCCCTCCTTTTATTATGTTTTCGGATTTGGCTTTGTAGCTATTACGCTCCTTGCTTTGGGCGTGGAGAATAATCTCTACCTCGCGGGTGGGATCGTAGGGATCGTCTTAATTTTGATCTTTCTAGGGAAAAGAACTTGGCAAAGAACTGTGGCTTTTTCTCTAATCGGATTAGGGGTGATCGCCTATATCTACTCAATTGACTTTGTAGTATCGAAGCTGCCTCCCCATCAGCAAAACAGAATTATGGTCCTTTTTAATCCCAACTTGGACCCTTTAGGTGTTGGTTGGAATGTGACCCAATCTAAGATTGCAATCGGTTCAGGAGGATTACTTGGCAAAGGATATTTGGAAGGCACCCAGACAAAGTTTGACTTTGTGCCGGAGCAGCACACAGATTTTATCTTTTGTACCCTAGGCGAAGAGTTTGGATGGGTCGGAAGTTTGGTAGTAATCAGCCTTTTCGTGGGGTTACTCTATCGACTAATTATCATGGCGGAGCGACAAAAAACCAGATTCACTAGAATCTACGGCTATGGCGTAGTCTCAATCATTCTTTTCCACTTCATGATAAATATCGCGATGACGATTGGCTTATTTCCTGTAGTCGGAATTCCGCTACCATTTTTCAGTTATGGAGGATCCTCGCTTTGGTCATTCACTGTTTTGCTTTTCATCTTTATAAAGATGGATTCATCAAGAGCGACACAGTTGGGAAGGTTGGGGTGAAATTAAATAAGTAGTCGCAGTTTTCAGTAGACAGGTCAGTGATCGGTCTTCCATTCCGCTGAGGAAACTGAAATTCCCCGCCAGACAAGTTGTGGATATTCCTGTTTTTTGTTTCAATCCGAATATTTTCTGTAGACCAACTGCATAAATTCCTTGACAGGTTCGGAGTCAGTTTCCCAACCCAATTCGGTGACAAACCTGGAATTAATCAAGTCAACGGCCGAATCAAATGATCCCGAATTATCAATTGACTTGAGAGCATGACGAAGCAAATCCGCATTTCCGTCAAATAATTCCTTGGTAAACATAAACCGTTGATTCAAAGCCAGGCTGTCAGAAAGTTCTCCGACTATTCCTTTCATGCCCTTGTATGATTCGGTAGCAAAATGAGATTTTAACTTCGAAGCATTCAGTTGATTCCCAGAGCTTGTAATAGAAACCTTCTCCACGGCCACATAGACTGAAGCAGCTTTTTCTTCTACCACAGGTGCTGAAACGACAGGTGCTGACTTAGGGACAGGCGATTCATTTTCCATGGAATCAAAAAAAGATCCATCTGCAGTTTCTGCTTTAATTTCCGGCTCTGATACAGGCACAAATTCAGATTCCTCCACTCCCAGGTACAAATCCGCGTCAAAAGCTTTGATATCTCCCAAGGTCGCAAGTAGTAGATTTACCGACTCCAAAGAATCTTTTATCACTTGGTAATTGGCGGCAACAGCTCTCAAATGGGAGTCTGAATCGTGTCCAAAACCAGTTTTATCAATCAGAAAAGACACGACCTTATCATGCCATTTGTAGTATTTTTTATTCTCTCGAAGGAAATCATTGATTTTTCCAAGAGGGGCTTTGTTTATTTCCTTTTGATAAAAAGAGACTGGGTCGGTAGCAACCTGAATCGCTTGGGCAACGGCAGTTTTGACTAATGGCTCAAGGTTAGATCGCTCCACTTTGATTCTTCGCGATAGCACATTCATGAATTGCGTCAGCGCATCATGCACCGCAATATCTCTGTAATCAAAGTAGGGGCTGCTTTTCAGCTTGACAAGTTCTTCCTGCCAGAGCTCAAACAGACGCTTTATGATAAAAAAATTGACTTGCGTACTACTCGTTAACTGAATGATATCTTGGCCAGTAATAAATTGCCTACCTGAGAAAAATTTCTCGCAAACCAGCTGTGCGTATTCACTTGAATAGTTTTCTAAATAATTGCTGTTAATTTGAACTGTCATGAGTGGGTCTTGTTTTCAAAAGCAAACGAAGAAATGCCCCGAATAGTCATCCAAAACTTAGGAAATCTTATTATTGATTCGGAACACCCTGATCGTAAAGTTATCGAAATAATTCATGATAATGGAACAGACTGGATGCACTCTTGTGGAAAAAAGGGTCGCTGCACCACCTGTAAAATGATTGTGGTCGAAGGGATGGAAAACTTAAGCACTGAAACGGAACGAGAGATTTTCTACAAAAATCAAAATCGACTTCGAAAAAACGAGCGGCTTTGCTGTCAAAGCCTACTTTTGAAAGATAAACTCGTTATTCGTGTCGCCGAAATCAATAAATTCCCGCATTTAGAATACACTGAATAAGCATGTTTGTAGAACCTTCCCTGAACAGTCGCCGCCAATCCGAACGAAAAGGTCAGATTGAAGTCATTTGCGGTTCCATGTTTTCCGGGAAAACAGAAGAATTGATCAGACGACTCAACCGGGCCAGATTAGCCAAGTTCAAGGTCGAGATTTTCAAGCCTTCTGTCGATAAGCGCTACCATGATAAGGATGTTGTCTCGCACAATGAAAACAGCATTCGTTCTACTCCGGTTAATTTTGCGGGAGACATTCTTTTGCTAGCTGGGGATTGTGATGTAGTCGGAATCGATGAGGCGCAGTTTTTCGATGAAGAAATCGTTAGGGTAGTTCAATTGCTGGCAAACAAAGGTAAACGAGTAATCCTAGCCGGATTGGATATGGACTTTGAGGGAAAGCCTTTTGAACCCATGCCTCGACTGATGGCTATTGCGGAATACGTTACCAAAGTCCATGCGATTTGTATGAAGTGCGGGGATTTGGCTGCGTTTTCGCTTCGTCTTTCTGAGGCAAAAGAAAAAGTAATCCTCGGAGAGAAAAATAGTTACGAGGCTAGATGTCGTAGGTGTTTTTATGAGGATAAAAAATAGGGATGACCGATTTGGGGTGTTGAATTTCAAATCTCAAATTTCGATTCTCAAATTTCCACTCCAATGATCCGAAAAACTTCAGGACTAGTGCTCAGTTCGATCCGCTATAAGGATACGAGCATTATAGTTAAGATTTTCACCCGTGAACTCGGCTTGAAATCATATCTAATCAATGGAGTCCGAAGCATGGGTAAAGGCTCAAAAATGGCGCTTTATCAGCCTTTAACCCTACTTGATCTGGTGGTGTATAATAAGGAGAACTCTGGACTTCAGCGAATTTCGGAGGCCAAGCTCCAACGGGCACATCAGCGGATTCCCTTTGATTTTTCACGAACGAGCATTGCACTTTTCATGACCGAAGTGATCAACCGAAGCATTTATGAAAACTATCAAAACGAATTTCTTTTTGATTTTCTTTCTGAAAGCGTAGTCATTTTAGATCAAGGAGAAACAGTCCTAGCCCACTTCCCTTTAGTCTTTTTGATAGAAAAAGCAAAGTTTCTGGGATTTTATCCGGAAAATGCAGAAGGCTTTATTTTAGAATCAAACAAACAACCCTTTTCTACGGAAGAACTTCCCATTACAATGGATTACTTAAACTATCTTTTGGATGAAAAGTATCAATGCAGCCTTAAAACCCCTGTTTTGCTAAGACGAAAGCTACTTGATCACCTACTTGATTTCTATGCGCAGCACATGGAAAATCCCAGTACATTCAAATCCTTGGCTGTAATCCGACAAGTAATGGAGTGAATGATCTGACTCTCAAAAAAATGTAACATCAAACAAAAAATTTGTTAAATCCAAAAGCATCGTTTAATATTGTGTCATCACCGTGTGTGTACAAGTCAGCCCGCTTTGACTTGAGCTTTTCCTGCAGACCTTTTTTGCTCAGAAAATCATACACGTTCCCAAATAGCGCATTTTACAATATCTTATTTATTTCATACCCTCTTTATGTATAACATAGAAGAACTCCGAATCAGGCTTTTATCTGAACTGAAGGAGATTGCGGAGGAGCTAGGAGTCAAAAACTTCAAAAGCCTCAAAAAAGACGAACTAGTCTATGCAATTCTTGACCTCCAGGCCATCACCCCAGAGCAAGCCCTTCCCAAGAAAAAGCCTTCAACAGTGGAAACCCCTTCCATAGAAGCAGAGAAACCAGCCGAATCCCCCACCCCTAGCTTACCTAAAGCAGAAGATCCGGCAGAATTCAAACCAAAATTCAGAAGACAGAACGTCACTGAAATCCCCTCCACTCCTGAACATGAGAAAGAGACTGCTGAAGAACCGGCTACTTCGAGAGAGCCAAAAGCAGCAGAACCAAGACCGGCCAAACCGGAATGGAAACAAAAGCGTGAGGAGCGACCTAATTTTGAGAAACGAGAACCAAGACCAGCTCCAGAAAAGAAAGAATCTCAGCCTGAAGCCAA
>CAYTXN010000146.1:1919-8170 GCA_964441195.1 uncultured Limnohabitans sp. | reverse complement strand
AAAGGAGCCGAACTGGTGACAGAGACACCTGTTTTCCTGAAAGAAGTAAAAATCAATACCACTGACCGAAGTGGATTTACGCAGGCGATTCAGGCTGCGAAAGATGCGGACGTGGTCATCGCGGTAATGGGCGAGCATGGCTTTCAATCCGGTGAAGCAAGAAGTCGATCCGAATTGGGGCTTCCTGGTTTACAACAGGAGCTTTTGGAACAAATCTATCAGGCAAATAAAAAAATCATCCTCATAAATATGAGTGGAAGACCATTGGATCTTAGTTGGGCCGATGAACACCTACCTGGTATAATTCAAGTTTGGCACTTAGGCTCACAAAGTGGAAATGCAATTGCTCAAGTCATTTTCGGCGACTATAACCCATCCGGAAAACTTCCCATGTCATTTCCAAGAAATGTCGGACAAATGCCCTTGTATTACAATCAAAAAAGCACCGGAAGACCCACAAATCCAGGCGACGATATCGTGTTTTGGTCTCACTATTCGGATGTCAGCAATGAAGCACTTTATCCTTTTGGCTTTGGTTTGAGTTATACTCAGTTTGAGTATTCCGAACTAAAAGCAGAAGTACTGGGAAATCAAAAAGTACGAGTAACGGCAATCCTGAAAAATTCCGGATCTCGGGAAGGCGAAGAAGTAGCTCAACTTTATCTCCATGACCACTTTGCTTCGCTTACTCGTCCGGTCAAAGAATTGAAAGGATTTCAAAAAGTCAGTCTAAAGGCTGGAGAAAGTAAACAAGTGGAGTTCATTTTAGGACCCGAAGAACTGGGATTTTACAACGGAGAAGGGAATCTACTCGTGGAATCGGGAGAATTCACTGTTTTGGTGGGTGGAAGTTCTAGTGCTTCTTTATCGCAAAAGTTTCGGCTAAAATAGAAAGTTTAAAAAGTGCCAAACCACATTACAAATGGCAAGCAATTCCACGGTATTCATCATCGCAGCCATCATCATTCTCCATTTCATAGTCGGAATTGGCTGGTTACTTTATAAGATTTTCAAGACAAAACCTCCACAAGACCCGGAAGAATAACAGGAGCTATTCCAAATGAATTATTGGGAAGATATCCTCATCAAAGAAAAAGGCCAATCCAATTAAATGGAATGGCCTTTTCACTTAAAAAATCGGATGATATCAACTCAACAATAACGTCAAATTACGGTGTGTTGAATTATGACCGATATAGCCATAGCCATTGGTCGTTCTTGCATAAGCTATTATAACAAAGCTATAGGCACAGGATTGTGGGGGTCTCCAGTTGCCGGATGCAGGTATCGTCTTGGAACTGAACCCTTGCCAAAGTCCCATAGCCGGAGCATAGCTTTCACTATATATACTAGCTGATAGGCCGGCACCATAAGTGGCATAGAAGTTAACAGCACGCAAATTCCCCTCCAGATCATGGCCTGTTATCTTAAATTTCAGACCATCAGGTGCTGCTCCTATCGTCTCAATGGCACAGGCAGAAACCTCACTGGATCCGTGCTTAATGCTATCGATATTCACTGCAGGCACATGATTATCAATAAACAAACCAATAGTCTGATTATCTCTAGGCACATCCAATGGCCCTACACGCTGATAGAAAGTAACCTTGATTTGATATAAACCCGGCAGTAAAGCTGAGGTCGGAAACTGAATCAGCAAATCATCAATGGAATAGTCGATCGCTGGATTTGCTAATTCATAAAATCCCAGAGATGAGGGTGCAAAAGACTCTAATGCGTATGTACTTCCAGTCCATCGGTAGTTTGACCAATTGGAGATCAGTTTTTGAGGACTTCCACTAGGAGGTGTGATTTCAACCTTATACTTTTTAATTCCACTATTCCAAAGTTGCTGGATTTTTGTGCGATTTCCAATCAAGTTCAAGGTGCCACCAAATGCCGCTTTTTGAACAGAAACAAAATAACCCGGATCGGTCGTTGCCCTGCCGGTCGCATCAATTTTGGTAGTCGGAATCAACCCCACACTCCCGATCAAAGGTCCTAAAAGAGCTGAAGAAATTACCGGTTTTCTGGAAAATATCAATTGCCGAAGCTTGGAGAAATCCTTGAAGAAATTTCCAGGAAAATCTGTTGTAAACGCAGGCTTGGATGATTTGACCCTAAAACCAAAATAGGTAAAAGGTGTACTCAGGGGCCAAGAAAGCGCAACATTGATTTCCTTTAAGTCAATTTTAAACTTCCAGATTCGATGTGAAGTGGAAGAATTCTCACTCGAACCAAACTCCTGTCTGACTTCACTTAGTGAAGAATCAGGAAGAAGTCCTGTCCAAGTACCAGGACCTAAGTAAAGTTGCTTCCCAAGCTTATCAGGCTGTCCTGGATAGAGCCCATAATTCACATCTTGGTTTGCGGTGATCGCTCTATCCCGGTTTTTGTCAAAACTGAGCCAGAAATAGTCATTTGTACCGGCGTCATTGCCCGTATCCTGAATGACGTCTAATGCGAGATATAAGAATCGCGCATCGTTTTTAGCGAGGACAAATCCTCTTGAAAACTTGAGACTCCCTGCATCCTCCCATCCACCGGAACTTAGTGGAGCATTAATGTCAATTGGCGTTTGTGCCCATTCGCTTTTGAAAGGTGCTGCGAATAAAAGGGGGGTCGTGATCGATAGGCTTCTGATTTTAGCCATGATTTTGTAGGTTAAGAAAAGTTAGATAGTTGAAAATTTGCTCTGTTTGAAAAAACCAGAGTCTTTGCATAAAACAACAATCCCGTCAAGAAAATGGAAGCGAAGCTTTTCGGGAACCTGAGAACATTTGCATTTAACTAAACTGCAAATATCTGCTTGTCAGCATCTTACTTAAAGTAAGGGTTAAAAAAGATAAAAAGCTACGAAAAAGTAAAAAAATGCCACGAATAATATTAATTCGTGGCTAACTATAATTTATCTAAGAATAATTTACTTTGCTGGCAACACTTGCCCGCTTACCTCTCCAAACCCAACTCGAATTCCGTCTTTTTCCGCAAACCCCAGCATGATGACCGTATCGCCATCTTCGATAAATTTCCGATCGACTCCTTCTTCTAACTTCACTGATCGGGTCCCTTTCCAACTCAACTCAAGCATAGATCCAAGGGAATCTTCAGTCGGTCCAGAGATCGTACCGGAAGCCATCATATCTCCAACATTAATATTGCAACCGTTGGAAGTATGATGAGCAAGCTGTTGAGCCACATTCCAATACAAATTTTTAAAGTTTGAAGTACAAACTTTCGATGGTTTTTTGCCATCTGGCTGAATCAGTACTTCCAGGTTGATATCAAAACTGTGGTTTTTTTCACACTTTAGATAAGGCAAAACCTCAGGTTCCTGTACGGAATTGGCAGACCTGAAATGCTCAAGAGCTTCTAAAGGAACGACCCATGGAGAAATGGATGAGCCAAAACTTTTTCCTAAAAATGGTCCTAATGGCACATATTCCCAAGCTTGGATGTCACGGGCCGACCAGTCATTGAATAGTACAAATCCAAAAATGTAATCCTCCGCATCCTCTGTGGATATGGAATCTCCCAATTTGGTCTGTTTTCCTGTGATAAACGCCACCTCCAATTCAAAATCCAATCTTCGACTTGGCCCAAAAGCAGGCAATTCCATGTCCGGATCTTTAAACTGACCTTTTGGGCGATGGATCGGAGTACCTGAAACCACAATTGACGATGCTCTACCATGATAGCCAACAGGCAAATGCTTCCAGTTTGGAAGCAAGGCATTCTCAGGATCACGGAACATCTTGCCCACATTTGTGGCATGCTCAATACTGCTATAAAAATCTGTGTAATCCCCGATCTTCACCGGAAGAAGCATTTCAGCTTCTTTTCTGGTGACCATGACTTTGCCTCGTGCAGAGTGGTCTCGGAGTTCACCGTTTTCAGCCAAAAGCAAACTCTGAACACGTTCACGGATCTTCTTTGTTTGGACTTTTCCTAAAGCAATCAGCTCATTGAGAGAATCTTTGATAAAGATCCCCTCTGGTAAAAACATATTCGCAAAAAATCCTTCCTGATCCAGAATACTTAGATCGATGATTTTGTCACCAATTGCAATCCCGATTCTGGGACTAAGCTTCTTATTTTTGAAAATTCCAAAAGGAAGATTATAAATCGAGAAATCGGAATTTTTAGATACTTCCACCCATGAATTGAGGATGGGAATAGGGCTGTCGCTCATGTTCAAAAATTATTGAGGTTGCAAATTTAACCCGATTGAGTGAAATCAAAAATCAAAAAGGGAATTCGGTTACATTGGAAACAAAATGTTATTCTACTTTTTACCTTATATAAAAAAACAAAACTGAAACTAAGTCAGACTTCTTAAATTGAAATTCTAAATTCAATACCATGAAGAGATATTTTAAAATTTTATTTACCCTGCTACTTTTGGCCAGCTCGCCAAAAGCCTTCTCTCAGGAAAAACCTATTCTGGTTCAGCTGGAAGAGGTGGCAATTGTCGATCAAAAAGTCATGATGCCTATGCGAGATGGCATCAGACTGGCAACAGATATCTATCGACCAAAGGGAGATCAGCCGGTTCCTGTAGTATTTTCCCGCACGCCCTACAATTTCAACACCTATGGAAACGGTGAAATAAACACCCGAACGCTACAGACTGCGATGGATTGGGTGAAGAAAGGTTATGCCTTTGTTGTTCAAAATGAGCGAGGACGATTCTTTTCTGAGGGCGACTGGGATATTTTGGGCACTCCTTTGACAGATAGTTACGATGCTTTTGAGTGGATGTCAAAGCAAGCCTGGAGCAATGGGAAAATTGGCCTGCTAGGCTGCTCCTCCACAGCAGAATGGCAAATGGCAGCTGCTTCTCTTGAGCATCCCGCCTTGGCAGCCCTTGTTCCACAAGGATACGGTGCAGGTGTAGGCCGAATCGGTGAATTTAATGAACAGGGCAATTGGTACCGGGGTGGCGCCGGACAGATGCTTTTCACAGCCTGGCTTTACAGCACGCAGCATGATCCGATGGCTCCCAAACTACCAGATGGAATCGAACAAAAAGACTTATTAAGGTTACAGCGATTCTATGATATGGCCCCAAGATATCCAAGAGTGGATTGGAAAGAAGGACTGTCCCATTTGCCTGTACAGGATATCATCAAGAATGCGAATGGACCAATGGGGATCTATGAAGAGATGATCACTCGAAAGCCAAACGACCCGAAATGGTTTCAAGGCGGTCTTTACCATGACGATATGCCTTTTGACAAACCTTCCATGTGGTTTGTATCATGGTATGATGTTTCATCTTCACCAAACATCGCTTTGTATAATCATGCAAGACAAAATGCTGACAGCCAAATGTCCCGAGACAATCAGTATTTGATCATTGCACCGGTGCTTCATTGCTCATATACTAGAGCTACGGAAAACACTATAATCGGTGAGCGTAATGTGGGCGATGCTCGATTGAACTATGACGAGATCATTACTGCTTGGTTTGATCTATGGCTGAAAGGAAAAGATGATGGAACCATTGCCAAAATGCCAAAAGTGACCTATTACACCATGGGAAGCAACAAATGGCAAACATCAGATGTGTGGCCTCCTGCTGAAGCTGTGATGACTCCATTCTATTTGGACTCCGAGGGAAAAGCCAATACACGAAACGGGGATGGTAAATTGGTAACAAAAGCGCCAAAAAAAGCCAACCAAGATACGTTCAAGTATGACCCGATGAATCCTGTCAATTCCTACGGCGGTAATGTATGCTGTACAGGAAATGCTGTAGTAGGTGGCTCTTTTGATCAAAGCGAAATGGAATTGAGAGACGATATCTTGGTCTACACTTCCGAGCCTTTGGAAGAAGGGGTGGAAATTTCCGGTTTTATCGAAAGCTATCTTTACCTATCATCAGATGTAAAAGACACCGATGTCACCATCAAATTAATCGATATCTATCCCGACGGAAAAGCCTATAATCTTGACGAAACAATCCAAAGGGTACGGTATCGAGAAGGATACGATAAAGAAGTTATGATGGAAAGCGGAAAGGTCTATGAGGTCAAAATGACACCTATGAGTACTTCCAATTTCTTCGAAAAAGGTCATAGCATCCGGATAGAAGTCAGCAGTTCTAACTTCCCAAGATTCGATAGAAATATGAATACAGGAGGAAACAACTATGATGAAACTAAAGGCGAAATCGCCACCAACTCCATTCATCATGGAAGAAAAATGGAAAGCAGAATTGTGCTGCCGATGGTGAAAAAGTAGAATTA
>CAYTXN010000146.1:0-1819 GCA_964441195.1 uncultured Limnohabitans sp. | reverse complement strand
CCGCTTAATGAACAACCCAAAGACGAAATTCGCTTTGGAGCAACTGTAACACTCAAAATCGGGAAAAGCTCAAAATTTCAAACCTATCAGATTGTTGGTGTGGACGAAGCTGATATCGCTAAAAATAAATTATCCTTCATCTCTCCCATTGCCAACATATTGATCGGAAAGAAAGTCAGAGAACAGGCAATCTTAAAGTTGGCAAAGGAAGATCGAGTTTTTGAAGTGATGGAGATTAGGTATTGATATTTTACTCTATAATAATCTCGATTCCAGTTATTTATAAGACCGTCGATACAGTCGGAGTTTTTATGTTATTGATATTTATCTGGAGATTTGGAGTTTAAATATTTTTGTGCAATTTAGGAATTGAATTCCCAAATTGCACAAAAATGAATTTCATTAATAGATCATTAAAAGGAAAAGCATTAAGTCTTTTGACAAAGTTTCCTTTCCTTGCGATCACAGGCCCTAGGCAGTCTGGTAAAACAACCTTCGCAAAGCGATTAAAACCAGATTACGACTATGTCAATTTAGAACTTCCTGAAAACAGGGAATTTGCTAAATCAGATCCGTTGGCCTTTTTAAAAAACTATCAAAAGGGTGTAATTCTGGACGAAATTCAATGGGTCCCTGAGCTATTCTCCTATCTACAAGTGATCTCAGACGAGAGAAATAAACCAGGAGAATATATTCTTACAGGTTCGCAAAATTTCCTCCTCTCTTCTCAAATCACGCAGTCACTCGCTGGGAGAGTCTCAATGCTAAATCTTTTGCCTTTCTCACTAAAAGAATTAGTGACTGATCAAAGAATTGAAAGATGGGAAGACTTGGCAGTTGGAGGTGGATATCCGCGCAAATATCAATTCGACATAGCCCCAGCTGACTTTTATCCCAATTATATTCAGACCTATTTGGAGCGGGATGTTCGGCAGATTTTGAATATCAAAGATTTAGCAGCCTTTCAGAAATTCATTCAACTTCTCGCAGGAAGAGCAGGTCAACTCTTTAACCAAAGTAGTTTTTCGAATGAATTGGGTTTGGATAATAAGACAATCAATTCTTGGCTTGGCGTATTGGAAGCATCCTTTGTTACTTTCAGACTTCCTTCTTATTATCAAAATTTCAATAAACGAATCCTAAAAACTCCGAAGGTGTACTTCTACGACACTGGGGTTCTATGTAACCTGTTGGGAATAAAAAAAGCGACAGACCTAAATTTACACTTTGCAAGAGGTGCTGTTTTTGAAAATCTTGTCATTCTGGAATCCATCAAAAATGAGTTAAACCAGGGTAGCACTCCATCGGTCTATTTCTGGAGAGACAGCCATCAAAACGAAGTTGATTTACTTCAGGAAAAAAACGGAAAACTGATAGCTATTGAAATCAAAGCTTCCGAAACTTTCCATCATGATTTTCTCAAAGGCTTGAAAAATTTCCAAAAAGTCGCTCCCCACGCCGAACCCAAATTGATTTACGCAGGTCAAATGCTTCATCAGCGGGAAAATATCCAGATAAGCAATCTTTGGAATCTTTAAGCCAAGAGTAGTAACTTCTAGTTTTAACCATTGAGAAAATTAAGGACATTAAGTTCTAAAAGAATTAAAATCCAGTTTTGTAACCCCAGAGAAAAACAATTCTTGCAATCCCCCCTTAATTCCCTTCATGATCTTAAAGGTTTAAAAATCCTTTTTCTTTCCACCCATTTCGATTCCATAAAGGCCTTTTGGCCTTTTTCCCCTATTTTTGCAGCTTCGAAAAAACCCCCGAGTATGTCTATTGCCAGCAAATACGAACCGGCAGCCGCCGAAGCCAAATG
>CAYTXN010000145.1:0-8173 GCA_964441195.1 uncultured Limnohabitans sp. | reverse complement strand
GATTTTACACGGGTGATTATTAATCTCTGCAATAATGCCTTTGATGCGATGAGAGGGAAAACCCTCCAAAGGTTTGAAACCCTTGGAGGGTTGGAAGAATACCAACCTAAGCTTACCGTCAAAACCAAAACTAATAATAGCCACATCCTCATCTCATTAGCAGACAATGGCCCAGGCATCCCTGATGAGATCAAAGACAAAATACTCCAGCCATTTTTTACCACCAAAAAAGGGACTGAGGGAACGGGTTTAGGACTCAGTATTACCCATGATATAGTGAAGGCACATGGGGGGGAGTTGAGAGTGGAAAGTGAACTTAAAAAAGGAACGAAGTTTATTGTTCTATTACCAAACTCTTTTGGCCATAATAAACTAAATATTAATAGGTTATAAATTAATCTTAATACTCCCGACGAAAAAAAAATCACCTGATTACCACTGAGTTTTTGTTATTTTTATAGTAATCCGTTTCTGAGATCTCAAATCTGAATTTTTATTCAAAACCACTTTTAATCATGGCAATCAATATCCAAACCACCGGCATCCATCACATTGCATTGAGGAGTACAAATTTGGCCCGTTCCCGAGAATTTTATCATGATAAGCTTGGTTTTCCCATAGCCCTCGAGGTAGAAAATTTATTCATTTTCGTAGCTGGAGGTAGTTTTATTGGAGTTCTTGGCCCATCCGAAAAAGAAGGTTCAAAAACCTTCAACCCATTTACAGTAGGCTTGGATCACATTGCTCTAGGATGCTCCGACGAGAATGAGCTCCACCGAGTCACATCCGCTTTAAATCAGGCTGGCATCGAAAACACGGGCGTGAAGTTGGACGCCACACTTGGTAAAAATTATGTGGCTTTCAAAGACCCTGACCGCATTTCATGGGAGTATTATATGATCTGAATCCGGCTTAAGGCATGAAGAAAAAAGAATCCAAGCATGTTGTTGAAGAAAAATTAGCAATAGATCGCCTTAATCACGAAGCATGGCAAGTTCGCGTTTCAGACAGCAACTTGGCATACAAACTCAGTCAAGAAGCACTACGTTGTTCAAAGCTGATACATTATGAAAAAGGAAAAGCCGAAGGTTTAAGAACTTTCGGCTTTTGCCATATCCGTTTAGCAAAATATGTAGAAGCAACAGCCCTACTAGATGATGCGTACCAACTTTTTATGCATTCCGGGGACCAACGGAATCAAGCGGTCATTCACGAATATTTTGGAATTATTAGGCGCAGTCAGGGTGATTATGCAGCTTCTTTGGAGGAACTGTATAAGGCGCTCGAAATGAGTCGAGATTGTGATTTCAAGGAGGAGGAGACGCTATCGCTATATCACTTAAGCATTACATATAAATATCTCGGAGACTTGGACCACGCCCTTGAACATTCACTCAAAGGGCTTCCCATTGCACAGGAAATAGGTGAAAAAATGCCAGAGTCATACCATTTGAATTGTATCGGGGGCATTTATTACGAAATGGGGAGATTTGAAGAAGCACAGGACTATTATAAGCAAAGCCTTGCTCTTCGTCAAGAAATCGGCGATCAATGGGGTGTCGCAGGTTGCTTCGATAATCTTGGGAACCTCTATCTTCAACAGGGCAAGTATCGAGAGGCGCTCGATTTTTGTTTGCAAAGTTTAGACATTACCCAACATACCGGTGACCTAAAAGGCCGGGGTAATACATTGTTTAATGTTGGGAAGATTTTTGCTATGCTGCATGAATTTGATTCTGCACTGGACTACATCAGGCAAAGTTTACAGGCAAAGGAAGATATATCTGACAAAAAAGGACTGGCAGAAGTCTATTGTTTCTTAGGAGGATTGTACCAAGACACTTCATTTCCCTTGGCAAATTCGCATCAGGCACTTGATTACCTGAATCAAGCACTTAAGATTGCCGAAACTTTAAACGCTAAGGATATTGCATGGAAAATTCATTTTCAATTATCTAAATCCTACAAATACCAAGGAGACTTCGAGCAAGCTTTGAAGCACAATGAAACTTCCACAACTCTGGAAAAAGAGGTCAACAATTTAGCTATCCAACAAGAAATATTGAACCTTCAAATCATGCACCGGGTAGCACAAACTCAAAAAGAGACTGAAATCTTTCGACTGAAAAATGTAGCTCTTGCTAATCTCGTTGAGGAAATAAAATTGCAAAAAGAACAACTTCAATCTACCCTAGAAAACCTCAAATCCACCCAAGCCCAACTCATCCAATCCGAAAAAATGGCTTCGCTGGGGGAGCTCACCGCCGGCATTGCCCATGAGATACAGAATCCGCTGAATTTTGTGAATAACTTCTCGGAGGTTAGTGAGGAACTGATCGAGGAAATAGCAGAAGAAAGAAACAAGAGCCAAGAAGCAAGAGACGAGACTTTGGTTACTGAAATCCTTGGGGACATCAAGGAGAATTTATCCAAAATCACTCTCCATGGCAAGCGTGCTGATGCCATTGTGAAAGGAATGCTGGAGCATAGCAAGCGCGGCTCAGGGCAGAAAGAACTGACTGACCTCAATGCCTTGGCAGATGAGTTTCTTCGACTGAGTTATCAATCCTTTTTGGCAAAAAACAAAGACTTTCTAGCTGATTTACAATTGAATTTAGACCCTGATCTTCCAAAGATTTCTGTCATTCCTCAGGACATCGGAAAGGTCCTGCTCAACTTATACGGCAATGCTTTCTATGCAGTGAATGAAAGGTCCAAAACAGATCCAAACTTCCAGCCGTTGGTGGAATTGACGACTCGAAATCTTGGAGGAAAAATCGAAGTAAGTGTAAAAGACAACGGCCCTGGCATCCCACAAAAAATCCTCGATAAAATCTTCCAGCCCTTCTTTACTACGAAACCTACCGGACAGGGTACGGGATTGGGATTGAGTCTGAGCTATGATATTGTGAAGTCACATGGTGGGAAGTTGAGGGTGGAAAGCCCGCCTGCCGCACAGGCAGATGAAGAAGGGAAAGGAACAACGTTTTTCATTACTTTAATAAAATAAATCCAAAAGCAAATGATACCACCCAAAAAATCCTTTGTGACTGCTATTCGTTGGAATCTTTTCATTTTGGTAAGCCTAGGTTGTATTTTGCTTTTTTCATCCCTTTCCTTAGCGCAGTTAAACTCCAATAACCTGACCTTATACACAGAAAAGGATGGTCTGCCCGGGACCCAGATCAATAAAATAATTGTGGATCAATTCGGCTACATCTGGGTAGGTACCATCAACGGACTTGCTAAGTTCGATGGCTATTCTTTCAATCGCTTTTATGAAGACCCCAATAACCCTGGTTCGATCAAAGGACTGAATGTCTGGTCCCTATTTGAAGACAGCAAAGGTAGAATATGGGTGGGTACTTCTCCCGGTAAGCTAAATGTTTATGATCCTGCCACACAATTATTTCGTGAATATCCTTTTGTTGATTTGTTTGAATACGATGTAAATGTCGAAAAGGGAATTTGGCAGATTGCAGAAGGCCAAAATGGCCGGATCTATTTTGGTGTTGGTACCTACTATGGGCAGGAGATTTCGAATACCTTATTGTACTTGGATGAGAAAGAGGATAATATTAAAAGGTTCGAAACCACTGAAGACATGATGATTAATAATATTGTCAGCATGACTTCAGATCAGGATGGGACAATATGGATCAATAGCTTCTCTGGATTTTTTAAAATAGTTCAGGGGAATAAAATTGAAAAAGTTACACCAAAGAATGTTTCTAATATGCCTGATTTAAACAACGAAATCGGAACAGGTATGGACAGCGACAGGGAAGGTTACCTTTGGATCATAACCAATTTCGGACGTTTGTTTAAGCTAAATGTGGAGAATGGTGAATATGAAATTTTTTCACCTGTAGGAATTTTAGAAGAAAATTTTTGGAACAGCCTAACCAAAGATGCTGATGGTAATTTGTGGATGGCTACCAACTATGGTCCTTTTTTGTATTACCCTTCGCAAGATTCAGTGGTGTATTTCAAAGAGGATTTATCCGATAAATTTGGCTTCAGAGGAGATGCAGTCAATACCCTTGCGGTGGATCAATTCGGAGGGGTTTGGGCAGGAACCCGGGTGATGGGTTTATTAAGATATGAAGAACGATCTATCTTCAAATCCTACACCTTCAAAAATGAGGATCCCAATTCTATACTTTCTGGCTGGGCGGATAATATCTTGGAACTACCAGATGGTAAATTACTGGTTACAACTTCCGGATTGAATATTATCGATCTGCAAAGCAATGTGATCGAAAGTTTACCTTACAACAAATATTTTCCATCTTCACCAAAAGTTTTTTCAATCTCAGAAGTGTCAGCGGGAGAATACTACCTGAATTCCACTTTTGGAGTTTATCAATTTACTTTTCCTGAAAAGACAATAAAGAAGATCAGCATACCCGGAATACCTGAATCCAACTGGGTAAATAGTTTTTTTAATGACAGTCAGGGAAATCAGTGGGCATTTACCAATGGGGGGATTTACACCAGGAAAAGTAGTGCCGCACCCTATTCAAGGCTTAAACTCGATTTAAGCGCTGATGATGAAAAACGCCTTCATTCAGTAGTGCGGGTATATGAAAGCGAAAAGTACGGTTTATGGTTACCCACTGATGACAGATTGTTTTTATACAATTACACGACCGGACAAATCAGGTCCATAGGTCATGATAAATCCCAGGGTGATATTTTAGGCACACAGGATATCAACTCATTTTATGAAGATACAAATGGAATAGCTTGGGTAGGTGCCTGGCAAGGGGGACTAAATCGCTTTGATGTGGCCACAGGTAAAATAAAAACTTACACTGTCAATCATGGACTGCCCTCCATGAGTATTCAATCCATTATAGCTGATGAAGAAAATGAAAATCTATGGCTGAGCACCTTTGAGGGAATCAGTCGGTTTCATATCCCCACAGATCAATTTTACAATTACTCCATTGATGATGGGATACAGGGACAGCTGTATGCAGACGGATCCTATTTGAAAACCTCCGAGGGCCAGTTTATTTTCGGAGGGTCAAACGGCATCACTATTTTTGACCCCAATACTGTAAATACAACTTCCATCCCTCCCAGGGTTTTTCTAACAGAGTTTAAATTATTTAATGAAAGGGTATTACCGGGTGAAAACTCAATTCTGAAAAATCCCATTTACGATACAGAGGAAATTGTTTTGGCACACAATCAGAACAACATCACACTGGAATTCATCGCCCTTCATTATTCCAATCCTTTAAAAAATAAGTTTGCTTACAAACTGGATAATTATGATAATGACTGGAGGGAATCCACCAATTTTCAGGCTGCCTACTACCCCAATCTCTCCCCTGGGGAATATGTCTTTCATGTCAAAGCAGCCAATAACAATGGCGTGTGGAACGAAGAAGGGGCAAAATTGAAGATAATTATAAATAAGCCTTGGTGGCTGACAATATGGGCATATCTATTTTATGGGCTTGTTTTTATAAGTGCATTATTTGGTGCTGACCGGATTTTTCGCCATCGGGTTGTTTTGCGTGAAAGGGAAAAAGCCCGCGAAAAAGAATTGGAACAGGCCAAGGAGATAGAGAAAGCCTATACTGAATTAAAGGCCACCCAAGCCCAGCTAATTCAATCTGAAAAGATGGCCAGCCTTGGAGAGCTCACCGCAGGCATCGCCCATGAGATTCAGAATCCGCTGAATTTTGTGAATAATTTTTCTGAGGTAAGCAATGAGCTTATGGATGAGTTGAATGAAGAGTTGGATAAAGGGGAAATTCAGGAGGCAAAGGTCATTTCAACTGACATCAAGGAGAACCTCACCAAAATCACCCTCCACGGAAAACGGGCGGATGCGATTGTCAAAGGCATGCTCGAACACAGCAAAACCAGTTCTGGTGTCAAAGAACTGACTGATGTCAATGGGCTAGCCAAGGAATATCTCAACTTGTCATATCAAAGTTTCATATCAAAAAACAAGGAAATTGAAATCGAACTCAACACCGATTTCGATCCTACTCTTCCCCAATTGAAACTGGTTCGGCCTGAAATAGGAAAGGTCCTACTGAATATCCTAAACAATGCTTTTTATGCTAGTTCACTAGAGGGTCACACTGAGCAGAGTCGAAATGCCACCGTCTCCCTCTCCACCAAAAACCATGGTGAAAAAATCGAGATATCGGTAAGAGACAACGGCCCCGGCATTCCGGATTCTATCAAGGATAAAATTTTCCAGCCTTTCTTTACTACCAAGCCTACGGGAAAAGGCACAGGACTTGGCCTTAGTCTAAGCTATGATATCGTGAAAGTGCATGGAGGAGAATTAAAAGTGAAGACTAAAGAGGGTGAGGGAAGTGAGTTTATCATTCAATTACCTTTAGTCTGATTCGAGGAACCCTAAAATTCCAGAACGGTAGAAGGATCTTGCAGAA
This sequence comes from uncultured Limnohabitans sp., assembly GCA_964441195.1. GTDB lineage: Bacteria > Bacteroidota > Bacteroidia > Cytophagales > Cyclobacteriaceae > Algoriphagus. Next base: position 1,748 of record CAYTXN010000145.1, on the reverse strand, counting down.
GTGAAATATGCCCTGGTTCGGTTTCGGGTTTTTATCTAAATCCCGCATTTATTTGACTCAGAGCATCTAAACCTGGACTGAGTTCGTCCTCCCTAAGTCGATTGAGCGGTGTATTCGTAGTATTTAAGGTCCCATGCAGATCCTTCCATTCGGTATTGACATAAAGTAATCCGGTCAAAATCTCCTGCTTTGCTCGGGCCTTTTGCAAGGCATTCACCACAGATATCCTGTCTTCGGGATCCCAATTCATTCCCAGCTTGTTAAGTTGAATCTCCGAACCATCATGCAGCGCTACTCGGGTAGAATCACCCGGATCGTATTGGGTTTTGATTTCTTCCTGATGAGGAACAAAATCCAACACCGACGTAGCTTCAATATGCTCCCGGACATAATCATAGGATTTAGTAGAACCCGGATTGTTGTTGAACGTGACACAAGGCGATATTACATTCAAAAAGGCAAAGCCCGGATGTTTGATTGCTGCCTTTAACAAAGGGATAAGCTGCTGCTTATCTCCGCTGAAGCTTTGAGCCACAAAAGAAGCTCCCAACTCAATTGCCAAACTAGCCAGATCAATGGCCTGAAATGGATTAACAGCGCCTGATTTACTTTTTGAACCCTCATCCGCAGTGGCGGAATCCTGGCCTTTGGTCAGGCCATAGCACCCGTTGTTCATCACCACGTAGACCATATTAAGATTTCTGCGAATGACATGTACAAATTGCCCCATACCAATGGATGCCGAGTCTCCATCTCCTGATACTCCAAAGTAAACCAAATCTCGGTTTGCCATACTGGCACCGGTAGCGACTGATGGCATTCGGCCGTGCACGGAATTAAACCCATGGGAATTTCCCAAAAAATAGGTGGGTGTCTTGGACGAACACCCGATCCCGGAGATTTTTGCCACCAGATGAGGCTCAATGTCCAGTTCATAACATGCTCTTACAATTGCTGCACTGATGCTATCATGACCACAGCCTGCGCAAAGTGTCGATAAACTTCCTTCGTATTCCTTAAGCGTGTATCCTCGTTTATTTTTTGGAAGCTTTGGATGGCTAAACAACGGTTTTAGATAACTCATGATTGGCGTTATTTTCTAGGTTCAAATATTGGGTTATTTGGTTTTTGATGGCGTCAGCCGTAATGGGCATTCCATCGTAATTGAGCACGGAAACCAACTTTTTAGGATTGCAATCCAGTTCCATCATCATCATCTTCCGCATCTGGGCATCCCGATTTTGTTCAATGACAAAAATTACCCGGTGACTATCCACAAAATCAGCCACCTCCTTTCCAAATGGAAAAGCCTTGATGCGAATGGAATCCACATAGATTTCATTTTCTGCCAAGAGATCTTTTGCTTCCTCGGAAGAATAAGTAGAAGTCCCAAAATACAAAATTCCCAAGTTGCCTGGATCAGACGAATAGGTGACTTCCGCAGTCGGTACCATCTTTTTAGCGGTATCCCACTTTCGGATCAGTCGATCCATATTCCGCTTGTAAGCAGCGCCGTCTTCGGTATAGGCTGCATATTCATCCTTTGAAGTTCCCCTGGTAAAAAACGCCCCTTTAGTGGGGTGTGTCCCAGGATAGGTTCTGTAAGGAATCCCATCCCCATCAGGATCAAGATACCTACCGTACTTTCCAATATCTTCCAATTCTTTGGCAGTCAACACTTTTCCTCGCTTGAATTCTCTTTTGTTTTCCCACTCAAAAGCTTCGCTTACGTGATCGTTCATTCCCAA
>CAYTXN010000144.1:0-8254 GCA_964441195.1 uncultured Limnohabitans sp. | reverse complement strand
ATTTGCCTTTGCATTAAGCTTTTCTACTCATGTTCACATTTATTAACAATTATGAACTTTGGAATTGGCATGTTATTTTCACTTTTGGAATCAAAAAACGGAGTATCATGTTGTTTGGATACTTACTGGAAAATCGAAATCTTTAAAAATCAAATTATAATCAAATGAAAAAACTAGGACTTCTATTCACACTGTTTGCTTTTGCACTTGTATTTCATGCAAATGCACAAGAACAAGCTTCAGGAGCTGTGATCACGTTCAAGGAAACATCCGTGGACTTTGGTGACATCGTTCAAGGAGCAAAAGTAGAGCACACCTTTACGTTGACTAATTCAGGGAATGCTCCATTGGTAATTTCCAATGTTGCTGCGACTTGCGGTTGTACCGTACCAAGCTGGCCTAAGGAGCCTGTTGCTCCAGGCAAATCGGCTGAAATTAAAGTTTCATTTAACTCTACCGGGAAAATGGGTAAGCAAAATTCTGTTGTCAGAATTTACTCTAACGCTTCTGAACCAATCGAGAAAGTATCGCTGATCTCCAACGTGCTTCCTAAGACAAATTGATTGAATTAATTTGAAAAATAATGAAAGCCTGTTCTCCGATGAGACAGGCTTTTTCATTTTATATATAGTCAGCCATTTTGATGACTCTAAATTTTTTCACAAAATATCGAGCTTCATTTTCTTAAAATATAGGCTCTAATTCACAAGATTCTAAATTTAAGCTTCGTAAGGAACCCCAAATAGAATTTCGGGGTTTCTCATTTCAGTTTATTTCAACTATGGCAAAAGCAGCAGAGCGTAAGGTCACCATGGGTCAGGTCTTTAAGACCATCATTTGGCCAAGAAGGAAGCATTTATTTTTAGGATTATTCCTCATCATTATTAGTCGGCTTGCCAGTTTGGTTCTTCCAGGAGCGAGTAAATACCTCATCGATGATGTAATCCCAAGCAATGATCTAAGCAAGCTTAAATGGTTGATTTTGGTTGTTGTTGTAGCTATTGTAATTCAGTCAGTTACATCTTATAGCCTCACGCAAATATTGAGCGTAGAAGCACAGCACCTTATTGCAAAACTTCGATCTCAGGTTCAGCGACATATTATCAAACTACCAATCCGGTACTTTGACAATGCCAAAACAGGTGAGTTGGTGTCGCGGATCATGACGGATGTGGAAGGAGTAAGAAATCTCGTAGGGACAGGCTTTGCTCAAATGATAGGTGGAGTCCTCACGGCGATCATTTCCTTGTTTTTATTGATCAACATCAGTCCGACGATGACTCTTTATGTGCTTTTGCCAGTCATTGTTTTTGGCTTGGTTTCACTTAAGGCTTTTGGGAAAATCCGTCCAATTTTTAGAGAACGAGGTAAAATCAACGCTCAAGTCACAGGTCGCTTGACTGAAACACTTGGAGGAATCCGGGTAATTAAAGGATTCAATGCAGAAGCGCAGGAGATCAAGACTTTTGAAAGAGGAGTAGAGGAATTGTTTCTCAATGTGAAGGCAAGTCTTACCGCCACCAGTTTTGTAACTTCTGCGGGTGCGCTTTTGCTAGGGTTAGCTTCTGCCGGAATCATGGGAATCGGAGGCTATATGATCATGGAGGGAGAGATGACTTTCGGGGATTTTCTCGCCTTTACCTTGTATTTGGGTTTTATGATAGCACCCATCGTCCAAATGTCCAATATCGGTAGCCAATTGACGGAAGCTTTTGCAGGTTTGGATCGGACTGAGGAAATCATGAATACTCCGCTTGAAGCTGATGATAGAAAGCGAACACAAGTTTTGGACACAATTACCGGAGATGTGGAGTTTCAGGATGTTTCTTTTGCCTATGAATCAGGAAAAGAAGTTGTGAAATCCATCAATTTTAAAGCTCCTGCCGGATCTGTGACTGCTTTGGTAGGAACTTCCGGATCTGGTAAAACCACAATAGCAGGTTTGGCCGCCACCTTTTTAAATCCTGATTCCGGAAAAATTCTTTTAGACGGATATGATTTGCAAGCAGTCACTTTGGAATCTTTCCGGTCCAAGTTGGGAGTAGTGCTTCAGGACGATTTCTTGTTTGAAGGGACAATTCGTGAAAACATCCTCTTTCCAAGACCCGAAGCATCTGAGGAAGAACTTCTGAAAGCAGTAAAAGCGGCGCATGTTCAGGAATTTTCAGACAGATTTGATTTGGGCTTGGACACCCTGATTGGCGAGAGAGGAGTGAAGCTTTCAGGAGGTCAAAGGCAACGAATCGCCATTGCAAGGGCTATTTTGGCGGATCCAAGAATTTTGATTTTGGATGAAGCTACTTCTAATCTGGATACCGAATCGGAAACGCTCATTCAAGCCAGTTTGAAAGAATTGATGAAGGGGAGGACTACGTTCGTCATCGCTCACAGGTTAAGTACAATTCGACAAGCAGATCAAATCCTAGTCATCGAGCATGGAAATATCGTCGAGCGAGGAAAGCATGAAGAGCTCATTACACTTCAGGGAAGATATTATCAACTCTACACCTATCAGGCAAGGATTTAATTTTCGATCTAAATCCAAAATGTTTTTAACTGATAAAAATCAGAGGAATAATGTTGTTTTGTTGGGTAGGTTAATTAAATTATCAGTGAAAAAATATCCTGAAATTTGATTCAACTATCTTTCATAAAGCCTGATTGAGGTTTAGATTTTATCAATCCAAAAAAGATTTCTAAGAGTCAGTCAATTCCATAAGACTTTTAAAAATGAAATCAAGCATTACTCAGGCGTCACACGTAGCTCTGATTATCCTATTTCTTTCATTTAATTTCAAAGAAGAATTACCACACAACTATTCATGAATCTCATCATTGCCGGAGCAAACAAATTGGGAGAATATATTGCGGTAAATTTTTCGCAATTCAGACTTCGCCACAAGTTGATAGGGTTTGTTGACGACAATCCAGAAATGTGGGGAAAGGAATTTGCGGGATTTCCAGTTTTGGGCCCTGTGGATTCGGTTCTGAACCATGAAAAAATTGCCTTAGTTCTTGCTTCATGGAATCCTTATGAGAAAGTCGATATCGTAAGAAGACTTCACCAACATCGTACCTTAGATTACCCAAATTTATTTTCCAATGGTTCTTGGGTTTCAAGAGACTGTATTTTTGGAAAAGGAAACCTGATTTTAGAAGGAAGTCTGATTAATTTCGGAACTATGATAGGAAATTTCAACTCCATCAATCAAAACTGCACGATCGGTCATGAATCCGTAATTAGCAATTATTGCAGTTTGGAACAATCGGTAAATTTTGGCGGATACAGTTTTCTGGAAGATGAAATTAAAATAGGCCAAGAGGCCATAATCTCACATGGAGTTAGAATTGGCCGGGAATCTGAAGTTGCTCCGAAAATTGAAATAGTTGAAGATTTGCATCCCAATTCTCGAATCCTAAAGTAATTTTTTGATCTATTTGAAAGGAAAAGAGATATAAAACTCCGAGCCCATTTTCATTTTGCTCTTGAACCAAATCTCACCATTTAATTTTTTGGTAAGTTCTTTTACAATATTTAATCCCAAGCCTGTTCCTTTGATGTTTCCTACGTTTTTGGCTCTGTAAAAAGATCCGAAAATATGTTCTTGGTCTTCTTTTGGAATTCCTAAGCCATAATCCTTGACCATGATTTCAAAATATGCGCCTCGGTAAAAAAGATGAATTTCAGGATCCATCGCACCTTCAGAATATTTCAACGCATTAAGGATTAAATTCCTCAAAATGTGGATAAGTAAACTGGGGTCTGTTTGGACGGTTTTATCTTGTTCAGGAGCAAAAAACTTCAAGGTTCTTCGCTCAAAGATTTCCTGCGAAATAGTATCCACCAACTCTTTTACAAAATTTGAAATCTGGATTTTTTTCAGCTTGAGATTAATGTTTTGTTGGATGCTTCTTTCCAAGAGAAGTACATCACTGGTGATGTCAGTTAATCGATTGGTTTGAGCTACAATTTTTTTGACGTGATTTAGAATTTTGTCTTTTACTATATGCTCGGAATCTTTCTGCAAAAGCATTTCTATCAATAGGGCAGAGCTTAAAATCGTGGCAAGTGGAGTTCGGAATTCATGGGAAGCCATGGACACAAACCGAGACTTTAGCTGATTTAATTCTTTTTCCTTGAATGCAGTATCCTTGAATTTTTTTAAGGAAGTCTCACGGTCAGTGACATCCCGTCCAATCGCAAAAATCGCATGAATCATTCCTCCGTCAGAATAAATTACCTTAAACTGAAACTCAACGAGATGTTTAATTTTAGTTTTTGAAGTGATCACTGGGATGACCAATTTCTGATTAGTTTTCATCAGAGGCAGTGAAGGGAAATTATCCATCACTTGATTGATTTTTTTGCCGACTGGAATATTCGCCTGAATTTCAAGTAAGTTAATGAGTGATTTAGAGACAAATTCTACATTCATCTCAGCATTTGTCAACAGCAAAAAGTCCTCAGAGTGTTCAATGAACAACTGGCTGATTTCCTCTTCAGAAATTCCTGAGGGAGTAGGTGACTTAGGGAGTTTTTCGTTTGTAAATTCCAAAATGTGTAATGAATAAATAAAATCAACGGAATAAGTAGAACAGAATTTAGAAAATCAAACAGAATCACGACTTTTAAAATTCAAAAGATTGGCTTGCCATTTTATCCTTAATTGAAGATTCGAAAGTAAGCCATGAACAAAAGCTAACAAAATTTGCGCCTATCCATACGTTTACATTTTGATGCAACTGGGTCGTTTTCGTAACTCTCCTGCTCAAAAGCGTATTAATTTTAAGCATAAGATTTACTAATTTGTGTTATGAAAAAAATCCTAATCGTAGAAGACGAAGAAGAACTCGCCCAAAACATCAGCGAAATCCTTTCTAATCTTGATTACAAAGTGGCTGCAATCGTGGACAACGCGAAAAGTGCCTTAGAGTTTTTGGAATCCAATGAAGTGGACCTGGTATTGATGGATATCTTGATTCATGGAGATTTGGATGGTATTGATTTGGCCTATAAGATCCGAGAAAAGTATGATTTGCCGATTGTATTCAGTACTGCCTATTCAGGAACTGAATATCTTGAACGAATTTCTTCAGAAATCCATGAAGGCTACCTGCTAAAACCTTTTACACTGGATAGCCTGAAAACAGCCATCTTCTTTGGATTGAAACGCTATGAGGAAAGGAAAGGAAGTAGTAAAAAGCAAAAAGGCTCTCTGAAAATCATGGATAAAGGTTACCTGGTGCCAGTTCCCTACACTGAAATCGTTTACCTCAAGGCTGATGGCCTCTATACCAAAGTCTTCACAAAGGCCAAATCCTACTTGATACGAGACATTCTCAAAAGTTTTGAAGATAAATTACCCGAAGATCAATTCCTTAGAGTTCATAAATCTTATTTAGTCAACATTTCCTACATCGCTTCATTCAATGCCAAAAAAGTAAACCTTGGAGAAACAGGTATACCTATTCGTAGAGGACTCTATAAAGAACTGATCGAAAAACTGAATGTGTAACCAAAATATTTTTACTGAAACAACGCATTGCAAAAAAAAGAAATCATCTATAATAGTACTTATTAGATTATATGAAGCGATTTAAAGTTTTGATGATAGAAGATAATCCCGGTGATGTACTATTAACCACTGAGGCGCTTCAGGAAAGCAAATATTTGGTAGATATTGATGTGATTTCCAATGGGAAAGAAGGAGTTGATTTCCTTTTTCAAAAGGGAGACTTTAAAAATAGTCCAAGACCGGATTTGGTTTTGTTGGATATAAATCTACCCTTTAAGACTGGTCATCAGGTACTTCAGGAGATTAAAGCTGATCCGCGCACTCGAGAAATACCTGTTATTATGCTTACTACTTCATCAACCCAAGATGATATTTTAACGAGCTATCAAGAGCAGGCGAGTTGTTATATAATAAAGCCTTCTGAAGCGGACCAATATTTGGAATTTATCCAAGTTTTTGATCGATTTTGCGGCACTTTGGAAGATTGAAAGAGAGAAAAGCTCAAATAAATTCAACAAACCTTTCTTGATTCCTTTTATAGGAAGAGACCAGGAATCGAGTCGACGATTACGTCACTCACTGGGCTCTTTAGAAGTTATAGCGGTTTTGGATTCTTTGCCTTTGGTACTCAGTGTGAGTAAAACAATGGTGATGAGAATAAAAATAGTCCCTAGCCAATCCATTGGGCCAAAATAAATTCCCAGCCAAACCACAGCTACCCCAGCCGCTGCGAGTGGTTCGACGCTGCAAAGCAAACTTGCTGTCGTTGCACCGATGATCGTCACCGACTTTAAGAAAAAGTAAAAAGCCAACACACTTCCAAACAAGATGATGTAGGCAAAGGCAAGTCCCGCTTCAAAATCCCAGACTCCCTGAATTTCCCAAGGATGTGTAAATGGAGCAAATGCGATTCCTCCCAGCAACATTCCCCAACCGGTAATAGTGGCGGGAGAGTAGGTTCGAAGCAAACCCACAGGCTGAATGGTATAAAACGCCAAAGCAACAGCTGATAAGATTCCCCAAAACAAGGCTGCCTCAGAAATCACCAAAGTGTCAAATGAACCGTGGGTTACTAGCAGGAATGTTCCAACTAGAGCAAGTGCTAATGAAGCATATTCTGCGAGAATGGGCCATCTTCTGTTTTTGATGGCATAAAATGCAACTACCAGTAAGGGGCCGGTATACTGTAAAACCGTCGCTGTGGCTGCGTTGGAAAGTGAAATGCTGTAGAAATAGGTGAATTGGACAGCGACCATTCCAAAAATGCTGAACAACAACAGGCGGATGGCATCCATCGGTTTTTTCCAAATTCTGAAAGTATCAGAATTCTTTTCACTGAGGGAAAAAAGCACCAAAATCATTCCCGCAATCAGCATTCTCCAACACACCAACCAACCGGGATCAAAACCTTTTTGCTCAAAAAGATATTGGGCACAAGTCCCGGAAATTCCCCAAAAAACAGCGGAACCAATAGCCATGATCAGGCCTGGGACTTTTTGATATTTGGTAGGAATGGACATGTAAGTTTGGGGGCTCAATCGTTTTGCGAAGATATCTTCAATTTTCAGATTTCAATTTTGCTTTTTGTGCGGATTCAACTTTTCTTGACTCCCTCAAGCGTATCGAATCCTTAGGAAAATGAAAATAAACTTCAGAAAGGCAGTTGACTGGGATTCTGAATCTCTCTGGAGAATTGTCGAACCGATCATCCGGGAGGGGAGTACCTATGTTTTTTCTCCGGATTCAAGCCAAGAAAAAATGATGAAATTTTGGCTTGCCCAGGATAAATCAACTTATGTAGCCGAAATGGATGGGGAAATTGTGGGGACTTTTTTCCTTAAAGCAAACCAACCTGACCGAGGATCTCATATTGTCAATGCCGGATACATGGTGTCTCATGAGCATAAAGGAAAGGGAATCGGAAAAGCGATGGCGGAGTTTTCTTTTTTCGAAGCAAAGCGCCTCGGCTATCTGGCCATGCAGTTTAATTATGTAGTGAAAAGCAATTTTTCTGCCGTCCACCTTTGGAAGAAACTTGGATTTGTGATTGTGGGAGAGATTCCAGATGCTTTTAACCATCTAAAACTAGGTCCAAGCCCTGTTTACGTGATGTATCGAAAGCTTTGAAAGGAGAAGCAAGAAGCTAGACATTAGAAACAAGAGCTAATAAGCAAAGTTTAAATGGATTATGGGTTCAAAAAAACTTTGGTTTTGATCATTGAAAATTGAATTTGGTCATTGATCATTGAGTCTGATAATTGATCATTGAATTTGCTGCTCTAAGCTTTCAGCGTTAATTTCAACCCCATTAATTACCTCAAATATTTTATGTTCTCAAACCAAAAATCAATTTGGATGGGGATGGCCTTAACTTTTTCGGCCCTTTCCGTTCAGGCGCAAACCAAACTCCAGCTTTCTTCCTTTGACAATGCCGGTGGAAGTTGGTCTGAGGTCGCCAAAGTCTGGGCTGATCCTCTTCAGTCCGAGCAAGTTCTTTTCTCCGAAGGAAACGGAACTATAATTCTCAACGCTCCGACCAAAAAGAAACCGGGAATCGATATCGTTTCCACGGAAAAATTCGGGGATGCAGAAGTGACTCTTGTCTACATGATGGCCCCGGGATCTAATTCCGGCCTTTACCTTCAGGGTCAATATGAGATCCAATTGCTGGACAGTTGGGCAAAAAGTGAAATTAAAGCCGGGGATAACGGTGGAATCTATGAGCGCTGGGACGAAAG
>CAYTXN010000143.1:0-8292 GCA_964441195.1 uncultured Limnohabitans sp. | reverse complement strand
GCCCAAGCTCCGCTCAAGGACTTTGTCCATCATAATACCCTGCACGCTTTTCAGAATTTGCCCTTTCATCAGGCGCTTAAGCAGGCCAAAATCCAATTCGGATTCAAAGGATATTTGTCCTTGGAATCCTATCGAATACTTTTTCGTGAAGGGAAGATCAATGGTCTCATCCTCAAAAATCTACTTGAAGATATTTTCGGAAAGACTGAAGCAAATCATTGGGTTGTCAAACTTCTGGATCAGGATTATCAGGAATTTTCCAGCCCAAAAGTCGGTGCGCTGCGTGCCCACTGGAAAAGTGAATATCACTTTAATTTGGACAAAGTAGTCCATCCATTTCTATTCCGACTTTTATCGGCCTATCTCGATCAGGGGATTTCTATTTGGTCTTTTCCTATCCAAGCAACTGGCTTTCTGGAAGCAATCAGAGCACTTCAAGCCCAAAGCTTTTCCTCAATTTTAAAAGGAAAAAGAGCACTTGATCTACTTAATAATCCAGACTTGACGCTTGAAATGCTTCTTGATATTCTGGTGGGAAATCAGGAAAGCTACGGTTGGTATCTCTTCGATCAGCAGTTTGCACATCCGGGTTGGTCAGGGATGGTGTCTGTCCTTGAATCTCAGCCGGAGTCTCTTTTGGATTCCAAAACGATCTGTTTGGAGGACGTCATCATGTTCGAATGCCTGCTGGAGATCGATGCGCTGGATCAGAAATTTGGAGAAAATTGGAATCCGATTGGACACCGATTTCCTTATCAAACTGCTGAATTATTTGAAAACAGTCCTTTTGAGGAACTGGATTTAGTCTTGCAGTGCTGGCAGGAAGCCTATGAATGGAGCTATTACGATGAGGTTTTGGCGGGAATTTCTGCTGTCAACCCGATTGCTTCCAAACCTCGAATTCCAAGCTTTCAGGCTTTGTTTTGTATCGACGATCGGGAATGCTCCACTCGTCGGCATTTGGAATACATCGATCCGGAATGCGCCACATTTGGTACGCCGGGGTTTTTCAATGTGGAATTCTATTTCCAACCCGAGTTCGGAAGATTTCATACCAAATCCTGCCCGGCTCCGGTTACTCCCAAGTACCTGATCAAGGAAACTGCAAACCACAAAAAGCTAAGAAAGGATGCTCATTTCCACCAAAACAGCCACTCGTTGGTTCGCGGCTGGGTAAGTGCTCAGACTTTGGGTTTTTGGTCAGCATTCAAATTGGTGGGAAATATTCTAAAGCCCTCAAGCTCTGCTTTGGAAGTTTCCTCCTTCAAGCACATGGATCCGAAAGGAACCCTCACGATTGAGTATCAAGGTTTGGTGGAAGACGGACTTCAGGTTGGGTTCAAATTGGAAGAAATGGCGGATCGAGTCGAAGGATTACTTCGAAGCATCGGACTTCTTGAAAATTTTGCTCCGCTGATCTACGTCGTAGGCCATGGCGCCTCCAGTATTAACAACACGCACTATGCAGGCTACGACTGCGGCGCTTGCTGTGGTCGGCCGGGTTCGGTGAATGCTCGTGTCTCTGCATTCATGGCCAATCATCCGAAGGTTCGCCAAATGCTGAGTCTGAGAGGAATTGAAATTTCGGATTCCACTCAGTTTATCGGAGCATTACACGACACGACGAAGGATGAGATCGAGTATTTTGATCTTGAAATTCTATCTGCTGAAAATCTTGCTTTGCATCGCGGAAATGAGCCGAAGTTTGCCAAAGCACTTGAATTCAATGCGCTGGAACGGTCGAGAAGATTTGATACGTTGAAGAAAGACAAGCCGGGAAACGGTATTCATGAAGCGGTGAAAAAGCGGGCCTTTTCACTGTTCGAACCTCGACCGGAGTACAATCACGCGACGAATGCGCTTTGCATTATTTCCAGAAAATCAACGATCAAAGGCCTTTTCTTTGATCGAAGGGCATTTTTGAATTCCTACGATTACCGTGAAGATCGGGAAGGAAAAGCCTTGGCAAAGATCCTCGGAGCCGCTGCTCCAGTCTGTGGAGGAATCAATCTGGAATACTATTTCTCCAAAATGGACCCCGATAAACTGGGTGCTGGAACCAAACTGCCGCACAATGTCATGGGGCTAATCGGCGTTGCTAACGGTGCTGACGGTGATCTGAGAACAGGATTGCCTTATCAGATGGTTGAAATTCATGATCCAATCCGACTTCTGATGATCGTGGAGCAAGATCCGGAAGTAGTGATCAACGTGATCCGATCCAATCCGAGCACTTACGAGTGGATCAAGAATAACTGGGTTCACTTTGTCGTCATAGAGCCAACTACCAGAACCTTCCTGAGATTCAAAGACGAAGGCTTTGTGCCCTACCAACCGGAATCACAAATCGAGCACTTGGATCATCTTCAGGACAAACTCCTGAGCTCCAAAGAGAATCTTCCTGTTTACTTAATCGACTCACTCTGATGGAACTCTCTGCATGGATTCAACTGATGATTGGGATACCTCTTGTTGGTTTTGTTGTAAGTATTTTGATTCCTGGAAATAAAGAGAAAGTGCTTTCGAGAGTTGCATTTTACACCGCAGGACTAAATCTCCTGAGTGTTTTGGTGTTTTTGGTTTTCTGGGCTTTTGCAGGATTTGAAGCACTCAATCTCAAGGAATTTGTCCTTTACAAGACGGAACATTTCGAGTTTTTGGTGGACTTCTTCTTTGATCGGGTAGGAGCGGTGTACGTAGTGATTGGGGCGATGCTGACATTTCTCATCACCTTTTACAGTCGCTATTACATGCATCGGGAGAGTGGGTACAAGCGGTTTTTCAATACAGTTTTGTTCTTTTATCTCGGCTTTAACATAACGGTTTTAGCAGGAAATTTTGAGACGCTTTTCATTGGTTGGGAGATTTTGGGATTGTCTTCCTTTCTTTTGGTGGCTTTCTATCGGGAAAATTACTTGCCTACGAGGAATGCCATAAAGGTCTTTTCGATCTATCGAATCGGCGACGTGGGATTGATCCTCGCCATGTGGGCGAGTCACCATCTTTGGCACGAAAACATCACTTTCCTGAAGCTCAACAATGCCGAATTGGTTTCTGAGCATTTGGCAGGGCATTCAGGAATCGGGATGTTTATCGCTTTGATGTTGCTGCTTGCAGCTGCCGCCAAATCCGCCCAGTTTCCATTTTCCTCCTGGCTTCCTCGTGCGATGGAAGGGCCAACACCTTCTTCGGCCATCTTTTATGGCTCCCTTTCAGTTCATTTGGGCGTTTTTCTCTTGTTGCGAACTTTCCCTTTTTGGGAAAATCAAATCCTCGTCCGAATTCTGATAGCGATGATGGGGCTTTTCACAGCGATCATTTCGACAATGATCGCGCGGGTTCAGACTTCTGTCAAGACTCAGATTGGTTACGCTTCCCTGACGCAGATCGGAATCATGTTTATTGAAGTAGCCGCAGGATTGGAGGTTTTGGCGTTGATTCACTTTGCCGGAAATGCCTTCCTGAGAACTTACCAACTTCTGGTTTCTCCTTCAGTGGTTAGCTATTTGATTCGGGAGCAGTTTTACGGTTTTGTACCAAAGACCAAATTATTGCCTTCCGGACTGATGGGTCGCTTGAGGATTTCTTTCTACGTCTGGAGTCTGAAAGAGTGGAATTTGGACCGATTTATCAATCAGCTTGTCTTCAGGCCTTTGAAGACTCTGGGGCATAAACTGGATTTTCTGAGCTATAAAACAGTGTTGCTTTACTTCGTTCCCAGTTATCTGGTCGGGCTGGGATTAATGCTGATTGGATACAAAATCCCGCCTGAGATTCATGCTTGGCTGCCATTGGTTTTTGCATTCATCGCATTGATGATGGTACTGAAGTCATTTACTGAGCGGAAGTCTGCCAGACTTGCCTGGATCATGCTGCTGATGAATCACTTCTGGATGGTCCTAGCAATTGCTGAGAATGAAAATTTCTCCGGGGAAGAGATTGCGATGTATCTGAGCGGCGTGATCGTCTTCGGGATTTCTGGTTTGCTGGTGATTTCTTGGATGAAGCGGCATGTCGGTCAGTCTGGCCTTTTCGAATACCATGGCTATATCCGAAGATTTCCATTGCTGGGATTCCTCTTCCTGTTAAGTGTTTTAGGGCTGATGGGCTTTCCGCTTTCCCCGACTTTCATTGGAGAAGATTTGCTTTTCAGTCACATCCACGCGGATCAATACCTATTGGCGTTTTTTGCAGCGCTTGCTTTTGTAATGGAAGGTATCGCCGCGATTCGAATCTATGCGCGCTTATTTCTGGGAAAAAAACGTGATGAATCAGAAGTCAAGCTGGATCTCTCGATTGCCAATCCCTTTTCCCTAACCGGAATTGCATCTGGTTCTACTACCTCTTTCAAAAATTCCAACTAGTCATTCATCAAAGAGGATAAATCCTCTGAAAAATATTTCATCATGCAAAAAGAAACAAAAATTCAACCGCCTAGCGATGGCTGGAGAGGTTTTATAGAGAATATCGGCGCGGATGCGAGTGCCGGATTTGTAGTATTTCTATTGGCCATGCCCTTGAGTTTGGGCATTGCCAAGGCTTCTGATTTCCCGCCGATCATGGGGTTGGTGACAGCCATCATCGGTGGACTTTTGGTCAGCTTTATTTCCGGTTCGCGATTGACGATCAAAGGTCCTGCGGCAGGTTTGATCGTGGTTGTGGCAGGTTCGGTGACTGATTTTGGTGGGGGAGAGACAGGCTGGAAACTCGCTCTTGGAGCGATGGTCATAGCAGGTTTGGTGCAGGTTCTCTTCGGAGTTTTCAAACTGGGCAAACTGGCCGACATCTTTCCGCTTTCCGCGATTCATGGGATGCTGGCTGCGATTGGGATTATCATTATTGTGAAGCAAATCCCCGTTTTGCTTGACGTTAATCCTGAAATGTACAAAGGGATGAGTATCGTGGGAATGATCAAAGCGATTCCTGCTTTCTTCGCCAATTTCGATCCCAGGGCTACCATGATTGGAGTGTACAGCTTGGCGATTATGCTCGGCTGGCCGTATTTGAAAGATTTCAAACTGGGAAAAATCCCCGCGCCTTTGATGGTGCTGATCGTAGCGATCCCATCCGAATTGGCGATGGATTTTGCTCATACCGAACCGCCCTATGCTTTGCTTCATATCGGAAACCTGGTCGAAAATGTGAAGTACAATGCTGACTTCTCCGGCATTTCTCAGACGGGGATGTTTGTAAAATATGTCATCATGTTTGCACTGGTGGGCACGCTCGAATCGCTTCTGACGGTGAAAGCTATAGATATGGCGGATCCCTTTAAGCGGAAATCAAACAATGATAAAGATTTGATCGCCGTTGGTTTGGGAAATACCGTCAGTGCATTTTTGGGTGGCTTGCCGATGATCTCAGAAGTGGCCCGTAGCTCAGCAAATGTGAGCAACGGAGCCAAAACCCGCTGGGCAAACTTCTTCCATGGGTTCTTTATTTTGGTTTTCGTCTTGGTGGCAACTCCGGTGATCGAAATGATCCCAAATTCCGCCTTGGCAGCCATGCTAATCACAGTCGGGATCAAGCTTGCTCATCCCAAGGAATTTGTGAACACCTTCAAAATAGGCAAAGAGCAATTAGCCATTTTCCTTGTTACTATAGTCTTTACCATTTTCGAGGATCTATTAATTGGAATAGCCGCTGGTATTGTCTTAAAAATGATTTTCCACCTGATTCATGGAACGCCACTTAGTTCTTTTTTCAAAGCTCCTACGGTGGTTTCATTTGACAAAAATGAATACCTCGTGGAAATCGACAAGGCAGCTATTTTCTCCAATTTTCCTGGAATCAAACGGAAACTGGAAGAAATCCCCCCAGGATTCAATGTAACGATCGACCTCAAAAACACCAAACTCGTCGATCACTCGGTGATGGAAAACCTTCATCATTTCCAGCATGAATATGAGGAAAATGGAGGCCATGTCAAGATCATAGGTTTGGAAAAACATCGGGCGGTTTCTGATCACAAATTGGCAGCACGAAAAGTAATTGTGACTTAAAATGAACTTGGGTTGGATAGCGTATTTTGATTTCTTTTCCTCAAAATTCTCTATCCAACTTTCTTTTATTCATTTGCTCGAAATCTGAGAATTTCAGAAAAATATTTTTTCAAAAATCTGTAAACAAAATTCAATTTTTCGATTACAAAATCTCGAATTAGTGGTACCAAAGGGAAAGACCGAAACCTCTGTTTTTCTTTTAAGACAATCTTAAGACGAAGCTAAGAAAGCCTGAAGGAGTCTGCCCATAAATTTACTTAACACCCTAAACATCAAAATCATGAATGAGAAAATGAATCGTATGGAATTCCTCAAATCCTTGGGATTAAAGGGGGCTTCTCTTTTTGCAGTTTACTGCGCTGCGTCTGGTTTGAGTAGTTGTGTCAACGAAAGTATGGATCCGACTTTGCCTCCCGGCACCGGTGGAAACACCAATGAATTGACACTCGATCTCAACGATCCAACTTATTCAAAATTGAATACTGCGGGGAATTATGTCATTGTCAGCGGAATAGTGATCGCGCGAGTTTCGGCTACCGCTTTTGCGGCTGTTACGCAGGTCTGCTCCCATGAGGGAAAGCGAAAAGTTGTTTTTCGATCCGGTGAATTTTACTGCTCGGAACATGGGGCTCGTTTTGATACGGCAGGAAAAGGACTGAACTCTGATGGGAAAAAAGGTCTCAAAACCTATCCAACTGAACTGACGGGAACTACGCTCAAAGTAATCTTATAATTATGAGTCAGATCTTAAGAAAGACACTTCTTGTAATCGGTCTCACAAGTTTGATCTCCATGAGTTGGGTGCCGGAGGCCATCGCTCAGGATGATCTTCTTCAGATGCTGGACCAGGAGCAATCCAAGGAAACGACCTATACGCTTGCCACCTTCAAGGCTACCCGGCTGATCAATGGGCAAACCATCGAGACGATTTCAAAAAACCACCTCAACTTCTGGATCTCCCATCGATTTGGGGCTGTCAACAGTGGCTTTCTGGCTAATTTCTTTGGCTTGGATGAAGCCAAAATCCGATTGGGATTGGAGTACGGACTGACGGATAATTGGCTGATCGGAGCGGGGAGAAGTTCGCTCGAAAAGACCTACGATATGTACACCAAATACAAGGTGCTCAGACAATCCAACAAATTCCCCGTCACGGTGACAGGACTCGGAGGTTGGGCGATCAACACAATGGAGACAGGATATGTGATGGAATCCGCAGCCGAAATGCGCTTCAATGACAATCTGGAGCGCTATTCCTATTGGGGACAGGTCCTAATCGCACGGAAATTCAACGAGAATCTTTCCCTCCAAATCATGCCGACATTCCTTCATTACAACAAGGTCGAGGACCCCTCCATCTCCAATGACCTTTTGGCTTTGGGCATCGGCGGGCGATATAAACTGACCAAGCGATTTACACTTTCGGGGGAATATTACCATTCCTTTACCGATCCGGGAGCCTATGAGGCAAGTACGGGCAAGGCCTATCCCTATCATGATGCCATCTCGATTGGGGTGGATATCGAGACGGGCGGACACGTCTTTCAGTTGCATTTCACCAACTCGAGAGGAATGATCGAAAGGCATTTCATCGGGCAGACGACAGGTTCTTGGGAAGATGGAGACATCTTTTACGGATTCAACATTGCGCGGACATTCAGTTTTGACAAAGGGGCTAAACACAAAGACAAATGAAAGTTACACTGGCAGTAATCGCATTGCTTTTTCTCCTCCAGATTGGTTCTGCGCAGGGGCAAACTTTATATGCCACGTCGACTGGGGAAGTGTCATTTTTCTCTGACACACCGCTGGAAAACATCCAAGCAGTGAACAAAAAGACCGGAAGTATCCTCAATGCCACCTCTCGGGAACTTGCTGTGCAGATGAGAATCACTGATTTCATCTTTCCCAATAAACTTATGCAGGAGCATTTCAATGAGAATTACTTGGAGAGTGAAAAATACCCAACGGCCAATTTTAAAGGCAAAATCAAGGAATCGGTAGACCTCAGTGTACCGGGAACCTATCCCGTAGCCACAGAAGGGAGCCTCACCATCCATGGAGTCACCAAACCTGTGGTAGTGAAAGGCACGATTGTATCAACGGGAAGCGAATTGAAGCTGGACTTTAAGTTTCAGGTCCGAACCGCAGATTATGAGATCGAAGTGCCATCCTTGGTAGTGACCAAGATCGCTGAAGTCATTGACGTGACTGGAAACATGAAACTGGTCAAAAAGTAAAATAGGGTTGGTTTATTTTTCTGAAGGGAAGTCGATGGCTTCCCTTTTTT
>CAYTXN010000142.1:0-8296 GCA_964441195.1 uncultured Limnohabitans sp. | reverse complement strand
CAAATTCCCACTGAGCGAAGAAGAATTGGTGGATCTGGTGAGTTATTTGGCGGGGTTGAGGAAGTGAGGGAAAAAGCCAATTAAATATAGGTCAGGATATTTGGGTGTAGGTAACTCACCTAGTCCAAACTTTGATTTGACTATGCTGAATGGGGTGTATAAACCAATTACTATAAAAATTAAAACTAAAGTTTCATAAAATGAAAGTAATCATCAGTATTACGATAACATCAGTATTGTTCTTAATTTATTCTTTTGGGAATTGCCAAACTAACTTCGAAGAAATTGGCAATTTCAAGTTCGATAAAAATGAAAGAATAGTTTCATGGGTCAAGGTGTTTGAATCATCTTCAGATGTGGACATTACAAAAGCCAAAAACTATTTTGAACAAAATCAAATTCTTGAAATTCTCTCCACAGATTCCTCCTCGCTAATTGGAAAATTTAATTCAAAACCTATCGATATTCAAAAATACGGATACAAGAGAGGAACGACTCCAATGTATTTATTAGATGTTGAACAGGTCTTCAATGTAAAGCTTGAGTTTAAAGATGGAAAGTATCGGGCAACTCTAAACCAAATGGGATACATTGACAATGGCGTTTTATCAGATTTGACTAGTAGAGCCTTGGTTGGAAATACGGCCACCAGCTCAAAAGGAAATTTGGTATCATATGACGGAGACTTTTCCTTTACTAATAAAAACGAAGTACGGACTAGAAATTTACAGGGGTTAGAAATTCTTGATAAATTCTATACTGATATTCTTACATTTAAAGATAAGGATATATCTTCCTCTGATTGGTAAATATTCCCTCCATTAGGCGTACATAACACTTATCTCGAACAACTACTCATTGTAGCTAAAAGCCCCACCTGAGTGTAGTCAAACACCCCCACCTGGGCGTAGTTCATTCTTTTCTCGATCAGTGACCAAATGAGCGTTGGACTGAGCGTAGTTTGCCCGCCCTGCAAGCTGGCCTCTCGCTAAAAAGCTTCACAGAAACTTTTCTAACGCTCGATCCTGCTCGACTATTCAAAGGAATTTGTAATTCGCTTTCCCTATTTCTTTTTTCGCTCAAACGGAACAATTGTATTCTTCTTAAACTTTCCTGCTACTAGGAAATCCTGTTGGAAATAGGGACTTGCAGATTTTCTATTCGATATGTATTTCCTACCTTAAGACCTTAACGACGCAACATACTTCGAACTAGAGCGGTAGCAGAATCTTTAGACAAACTTTAATCCAACCCAGTTTTTAAATACAATCCTATGTCAATACTAATAAAACCTATTCTATGCCGGGGATTATTCCTTTTCTGCATTTCACTTCAGTCAATTAGTGCATTTGGACAAGGTCAAGAAAAAACAAAACCGGTCTTAAGCAACGCCAGTCCAATTGACAATTTACCTCCCTATATTAAACTTGCAAGCGGTTTTGGTGAACGTCCAGATTGGTCTCATGATGGCCGATTCATTCTGTTTTTAGACAAACCCATGGGTGAAGTATTTGAATTGGAAGTAGCAACAGGAGTCGTTCGTCCAAAAACCAGACATTTTAATCATTATGGTTTTACCAGGGCAATGTATTTATCAAATGGAGATATTCTGCTTTCCGGTCCAAAAGAGCTCTTTGACCCTACTGACACTGCCGAAAGAGATAAAGCCCGAGACCTTACCTGGCTGTCCGTCATGGATAAAAGTGGTGAAAAACCCCCTATTCCATTAAATACCCTATGTGCCGAAGGGCCAGCTGTTTCAAGAAATAGGATGAGAATAGCTTGGACACATCGGGATAGACAATTACCCGAGCTCGGAAAAAATAGGGCAAAGCTATTAATGGCCGACATAATCTATCAAGATGGGATACCAAAGTTAGCCAACGAAAAGACCCTTTTTGATTCAAAGCAGTTGCCGTTTACACTGGGTCATTCAAGTCTTGAAACTCAAAGCCTGGTCCCACCTCATGACTTAAAAGTAACATTTGCTGTTTACACCATCAATGATGGAAACAATACTGATGTTTATATGGTAGATAGCGAAACCGGAGAATATAGAACGATCACCAACTCTCCTTGCTGCTACGACGAGCCTGAAGGAATATTCCCTGATGGCTTGCACACGCTGGTCGAACACGGAAACTCGGAAAAAAATGCTTGGCCTTTACTTGATCTGTACAAATTGAAATTAGATGGGTCAGGAGAAATGCAAAGATTAACTTATTTCACTGACTACAAGGGATACAAAGCCAATCAAGGTGTCATTTCAGACGACGGAAAATATTTATGTTTTCAGATAGGAAAAGACAATACAGAGCCTGGTGTCGGTTTTGGATTTTTGATTATGGATTTGGAAGAAGCTGCAAAACACCTGGAGGGTTTTAAATCTTACGATAAGTAATTATAATAAACCAACAGTAGCAATTCATCTAAGTACAGGGAATAAAATAGGGAGATAAGTGTGAGAATACTCTTTTCTAGTTAGATCTGTTTTGATGATGGCTATTTTGGATTTCGGACCTTTCAAAATTGATAAAATATTGGGCCTTAGGTTTGAAAGAAGTTAAGTAGAAAACTTCGATACCAACGGGAACCGATGTTAGGACAAAAAGACTACTTCAATTTAGGCATCTTCCTAACTGGTCAAATTTGAATTGGCTCCGAAACTAGGAGAGATTTTTTCTCAAATTCCATAACCTATTAAAATAGACCGGCCCATAAGCTGAATAAGATTGTCCACTCTCCGCGTAGTTTAGTGTTTGACTACGCCTAGCAGCGGATTTTTGAAGTAAAAACGTCCGATTTTTACCACTTAGGTGGTTTTTGTTCAAGGTATTTTTGGGTATAACCTTTCACTATATCGATCATGAACAGAAGAAAATTTTTGGTAACCTCAGCCGCTGTTACCGCATTTGGAAGCGATTTGATGGCTGCACCCCATCTCGACTCAGGAGAGAAAGAAGGCTTCCTTGTCAAATCCGGTCAAGCCAGAAATGGAAAGCACACCCCTTTCAGAGGCGTCAACCCCAACGACCTCAAAATATCTACCCTGGATACTGCAGGTCAAATGTCTGTATTTGAGTATATTGGATTTGAAAAAACTGGACCTGCACTCCACGTACATCTGGAGCAAGATGAGGTTTTTTATGTAGTAGAGGGAGAATACCTTTTCCAATTGGGTGAAGAAAAGTACCTCCTCAGTGCAGGTGACACCATCTTTCTGCCAAGGAACATCCCACATACTTGGATTCAGACGTCGGACCGTGGAAAACTGGTCTACATCCTGCAGCCAGCATTCAAGATGGAGGAGTTTTTCCAAGCCATGACCGACTTGGGCAGACCACCAACTGAAGAAGAGGCTCAAAAAATTTCATTGGACCATGGAATCAGAAATGTAGGACCGCCTTTGACACTAAATTAAAGACAAATGATACTCAGGGATTTTTTACCAAGTGCCTATTTGCGAGATTATGTGAGAAAGCACCAAGTCATCAGGTTTGAATTTGGCGCGGATGAGCTTGTACCCGTCAAAATGTACGCTCCCCGGCCTGAAACTTGCCTCATTTTTTACCTGAGGGACTTGCAGGATATTGGGTACCCTGAGGCTCATTTGCTCACCTCTCATCCCAAATGTACGATCAACGGACAGCATACCTTCGTCACTAAAAGATACAACGGGCGAGATTTTTGGGTTGTACAGATCGTCCTTCAGCCTTCCACGCTCTACTTGCTGACCGGAATACCGGCCTCGGAAATCAGCAATACCTTTATAGACGCTGAGGCGATTTGGGGCAACGAAATCCGATCCGTCCACGAGCAAATGTGCGCTGCAGAACCACTCGAAGAAGTGATCAGGATTGCTGAAGTTTTTTTGGAAAAAATCATACGAAGATCAAAGTATTCGATTCAGGGCTTAGATCGAGTCGGTAGCCTGATTTTAAACCAAACCAAAACCCTTACTATGGATAGGCTTGCTGCAGATTCCTGTTTGAGTAGCCGTCAATTTCAACGGAAATTCACCGATAGAATCGGGATAGGTCCAAAACTTTTTGACAAAGTGGTTCGATTCGAAAAAGCATTTTTTATGAAAAATGCCAATCCTCACCTGGATTGGCTGAGTATTGCCTTGGCCTGCGGATACTATGACTATCAACACTTGGCCAAGGATTACAAGTACTTCACTGCCATGACTCCGACGGGCTTTTATGAAATGGATACTCAGGCACCCGAACGAACTTTTGGGGTGGTAGAGGTCCGACAGGATTTATTTGGCTGAGAGGCTGAGTGTAGTCCTTTACCTTTCGACCCTGCATCTATCCCGGCTAGGCGTAGTCCACCCTCCTGGCTGCTGTCTACTTATTTCTTGATCAAAGACCTAATGAGCATTGGACTAGGCGTAGTTTGTCCGCCTGCAAGCTGACCTCTTGCTATAAAGCTTTACTAAAGCTTTTTTGACGCTCGATCCTACCTTTATATCAAAACAAATTAGTAATTCGTTAGATGAAGTAAAACTGAATCAGTTTTACCAATTAAAAATTAGTTGGAATTTGGATGTTTTGTTCCCGTTCAGCTGTCAGGACTACACCCAGCGCTATAAAAACTTCACTATTTAAAGTAATACTCGTCCATCTTGGGTATAGCGTGCACTTTTCTCAATTATTGACCCTATATCCAAGCCCCGACAAATCCTGATCCTAAGGAATCATTTATTGAACTCTTGGTTCTCCCCAAAAATGGGGATTGACAGGATCCGAAATAGTACCTAATTTGTGAACAGATAATTTTTATTAAATAAGCTATAGGATAAAATTATTACAATAAGAAAATATTTTAGCCCTTAGCGGAATCTGAGTAGAACGATTTTAAGCTTCCGCTTTTATCATATCGGCAAAAAAATCAATTGCAAGGAAATCTCTTCTATTTCCATGCTGTCCCCTAAATAAGAACCTTGGTGGCTAATTTACTTTTCATACAAAACGAATATCCAATTTTAAAATGCAAACAATTTATTTTCTAACCTCAAATTAAAAAAACAATGAAAAAGTGCCTTGTACCATTTCTCACCATTTTATTTTTGACATCCTGTGAAATAGAAAACATGACTGATATTCAGCCCGATCAGGGAATTACTTCTGAGAACCCTCAAAGCAAAGGCATTAACACAGATTTGTTAAACACACATATGCGGGTAGCACCTGCGGGATCATGTGAAAGTGATTGTATTGAACAGGGAAGTTCAAATTTCTATCCTGTTTCCGATATGGCTTCTCTCAGCGCTGGCATAAACACGAAATCGGTAAGCTACACTGCTTATAATACCGAAACTGATTTTGTGGTGGAAGTGACCTATGTCATCATTGCCGGACCATCAAATGCGGAAGCTACTATATTGATCGATATTGATGGCAATGAATTAGCATATACAGGGGTTAGCTCAGGCAGCACAGTCAGCCATACAGTGCCGCTTTCACAAGATTGGGCTGGATGCGATGAGATTGCCTTTAGCATAATACAAGAGGGATTAGGCGTGCCAATAGCGTTTAGCGAAAGCTATTCCTTAATCCCCGTTTGTCCGAAAGCATTATTGAAAATAGGAGACACTTACCAAGGTGGTATTATTGCCTATATCTTACAGCCCACTGACCCTAGATATGTGGCAAATGAAACCCATGGAATAATATCTGCTCCAAGAGACCAAGGTAGAGCGGCATGTTGGAACGGAATATTTATAACAACAGGAGCAACAGGCACAGCTTTGGGCACAGGGCGGGCAAATACAACAGCCATAATAAACAGTCAGGGAGCTGGAAGCTATGCTGCACAAATCTGTGATGATTTAATTTTAAATGGTTATGACGATTGGTATTTACCTAGCATAGACGAATTGAACAAACTTTATCTAAATAGAGCGGCGGTAGGTGGTTTTGCTAATGATTCCTATTCAAGTTCCAGCGAAAGCAATTTTGACTCCATGAGAATTTTGTTCTTTGGCAATGGCGGCTTGTTCTTTAGCAATAAGAATAGCACTCTCCCTTTTCGTGCAATTCGAGCTTTTTAACTAATTATCTCCGGATATCGGGATTAATTAGTTAAAAATTACACCGCGACTTTTGCAAAGTGAATTCGAGGTAAGGGGTCAATTCTTGGAAAACTGGCGGGGATTAAATCCTTGTCAGTTTTTATTTCTAAGGTTAGACAAATAGGCAAAGGAATCATCTATTGAAGGTTGGTTTATCCCCAAAAATGGGGATTGACAGAATCATGATTAATATCTAATTTGCTAACAAGATTAGCTTTTGTAGAAGCTAATTAGAAAAACAAAATATACAATAAGACACAATTGTTACTGATTAATGAAAGTAGAATTGGCATTAAACTAACTTCTAATTATATAATTGTTTAATCTCAAATCATATTCCAAACAAAAAAATGATCATGAAAACAACAAAGAATTTTTTCTTTAATCTGACTGCCCTCGTTGGCACTACAATTATAATTTTTAGTAGCTGCGGTGATAATAATGGCTTTGAAAAGCAAAATGAACCGCAGCTTTCCACCTTTGAGGTGACGGAAATCACTTTAACCACGGCAATGACAGGCGGGAATATCACAAATGACGGAGGTGCAACTGTGACAGCACGGGGCGTATGCTGGAGTACTGGTCAAACTCCTACCATAGACGACAGCAAAACCGAGGAAGGTACCGGTGCGGGCAGTTTCACAAGTAAAATTTCTGGTTTAGAGCGTAATACACAGTACTATGTTAGAGCCTACGCTACTAATAGTGGAGGTACGGGTTACGGCAGTACTATGTCGTTCACAACACCCTCATTTGGGACAATTATTGTTGATGTAATAAATCCCATCACGGGTAAAACATGGATGGATCGCAACTTAGGCGCAAGCCGTGCTGCTACCAGCAGCACTGACGCTGAGTCTTTTGGAGACCTATACCAATGGGGTCGTGGTACTGATGGGCATGAAAAACGAAACTCCCAAATAACAACAATTTTAAGTAGCAGTGATAGCCCTGGAAATGGTAGCTTTATATTGAGCCCTAATAGCCCTGGTGACTGGCGTAGCCCAAAGAACGACAACCTTTGGCAGGGTGTAAATGGTGTAAACAACCCCTGTCCGCCCGGTTATAGGCCTCCCACCGAGGCCGAGTTAGATGCTGAACGTCAAAGTTGGAGTAGTGACGACGCTGCTGGGGCTTTTGCATCACCAATTAAATTTCCAATGGCAGGTGCCCGCGACTACACGAATGGTTTACTTATTCGGGTAGGTACAAGCGGATATTATTGGAACAACACAAATGACTTTTACCCTTTTGGTAAAGGCTTTGCTTTCGACAATACCAGAGGTGCCTCTATCTTCGACGGCGCCAGATCAATCGGAGCCTCTGTGCGTTGCATTAAAGATTGACGTTAAAATGAAATAATTCATTTTACATTCTAACCTAACATTCAGCTAACTGGTGGTTTTACCAAGTCGTGGTGTAGTCGCAACGTAAGCGAAGTAAATCCTACTTTTAAATAGGAAAAGCAAAGATAAAAAAATCCAAAGCTTTTAATTTTGTGACTTTTAAAGTAACCCAACCTTCAACTTAAAAAACAAAAAATTTATGAAAAAATGCCTAATTCTTCTCCTTGTGGCCTTTGGTTTACCTCTTTGTCTTTTAGCACAGAAAAATCTTTCAAAGGAAGCTCTGATAGTATTTATTGTTGACGGAAAGTCAAACTCCATATCAGGAATTGAAATATTTGACAGTAAAAAAAGTGAAAGCCTCAGGCGAAGTTCTCCAAAAAGTAAGTTTTATCTAGGGAAGCTTACGGGTACCTACAAACTTTCAGGCCAAAAGGTTTTACCTGGTAAAAATTCATCTCTCGTGATGTACACCAACAACAAAAATTTGCCAAAGGATTATTTTCCCGGTGAGACATTCTTTCCAGGAGAGACATTCTTTCCAGGAGAGACGTTCTTTCCAGGGGAGACATTTCAACCAAAAAGCAGATTGAACATCAACAATAGCACTTTAGTTTTAGTGGAAAAAACCAAGAACCATCTGGTTTTTAAAACAGAATAATTATTGTTTTCTAATTTGATCTAAAGAGAAAACCCATCTGAGCGTAGACCACTATTTTCTCGCACAATCACAAAATTGACGTTAACCTGAGCGTAGTTTGTCCGAACATACCGAAGTAAAATACTAGGAAACGGTTCCATACTTCCGGGAAGACTGAATCCTTAAAATTCAAGACAGCACAGGACAATTCCTGAAAATAGTTTCTATAAC
>CAYTXN010000141.1:0-8305 GCA_964441195.1 uncultured Limnohabitans sp. | reverse complement strand
AACTGGTGTTTTACTTCCTCTCATTCCGCCAGAAAGGATGAAATCATCATCGATGGCAACAAGGGTCAGATTCGCTTCCCTACCTTCGGAAAAGGAGAATTCAAGCTGATCCAAGATAGTAAGGAAACACAATTCCACGACCTCCCGCTGCCCAAACATATCCAGCAGCCCCTAATCCATAGCATCGTGGACGAACTCCTTGGAAAAGGAGCGTGCCCAAGCAAAGGAATTTCCGGTGCCCGGACAAATTGGACGATGGGAGAATTGGTGAAAAATAGCGTTGGGTAAAAAATTATGCTATTTCGATTAAAATCGAAAAAGTATTGGCTGAAATCAAGCCTGTCTGCCACGGGCATCTTGGAGGCATTACACATTGGAATGATTATTCACCAAGCGAGATTCCTCCGAAGAAAATTCGGAACAGGCCACTGCTAGGTAGGTGTGGCCTTCACGAAAAAAAAAAAAATAAACACAAGAATTTATCTATAAATCCAGTTGATTAATAGCTTTCTTTATTTCAAGGATTGCTTTTATTCTTCTTTTTGCAAAAAATAAAAATGAAGAAGCCACTGATCCCAAATCTTGAGCTTGAAAGACTCAAGGAATTGGAAACCTACCAGCTAATAGGAATAGCAGAGGAAGATGATTTTGATTTTATCACTTCCATGGCGGCACAGATTTGTGGCACCAAAATTTCGTTAATCAGTCTGGTCACAGAAGATAAACAATGGTTTCTATCACACCATGGACTTGATACCCGAGAAACTCCAAGAGACTTTTCGTTTTGCGCCCATGCAATAAATCACCCTGATCAGGTATTCATCGTACAGGATGCCCGAAAAGACAATCATTTTCGGGACAATCCACTGACTACAGGAGATCCAAATGTGGTATTCTATGCAGGGGTGCCCCTCGTTTCAACCAATGGACTGCCCTTAGGGAGTTTATGTGTAATCGATGACACTCCAAAAAACCTCCTGCCCGATCAGATTCAACAACTTAAAAAGTTGGCAAACCAGACCTTAAAACTTTTTGAACTCCGGCGTAGTCAAATAGAACTGAAGAAAACAAATGAAACCCTTCGGAAAAATATCGAGTTGCTTCAGGATACTCAGAGAGCTAATCAGTTAGGAACATGGGAATTGGAAATCGCGACAGGCAAAACTACCTGGAGTGAAATGGTTTACCGAATCCATGAAGTCCCCAAAGGATTTGACCATAATCAAGTCAATGCGATTGAGTTTTATCACCCGGATTATAGATCAATCATCACAAATGCCCTCGAAAAATGCATCTCTGATAACAAAGCATTTGATATTGAATGCCTATTGATTTCTGCAAAAGGCAAGCAAAAATGGGTAAGAAGTACGGGTAGAAAGATTGGGAAAAAGGTTGTAGGCAGTTTTCAGGATATTACACAGATTAAGGAAAGTGAGTTGAAATTCAAAGGAATATTCAACTCCACATTTTCATTAATCGGCTTTTTGGATACTGACGGCATTTTGCTGGAAGCCAATGATACGGCCATCAATATGGCAGGTATCACCCATGAGGACGTGATAGGTAAACCTTATTGGAATTGCTATTGGTGGCAGATTTCGGATGAAACCCAAAGAGAGTTAAAACTAAATTTTCAAAAAGCGCTTTCTGGAGAATCTGTTTCGTATGAAGTTGTTGTTTGGATAGCAGACAAAACCCCAATCACTATTCTCTTCAGCTTGAAACCCATATTCGATGAACGGGGAAAAGTAATCTTTGTAGTACCGGAAGGAAGGCCTGTTCAGGATATTGTCGATACCCGCAACCGTTATCGTTCAGTTATCGATGGAACAAAAGCTGGCACATTTGAATGGAACATTGAAACCAATGAAGTGCTAATTAATCATCGGTTTGCAGAAATGCTGGGCTATTCCGTGGAAGAATTAGAACCAATCACTTTCGAAAAATGGCTAAACAATTCGCATCATGAAGATCTTGAAAAGGCCCAAAATCTTATTGAAAAGTGTTTTAAGAAAGAATCAAACTATTTTGAGCTTGAAATGAGACTTGTGCCCAAAACCGGTGATTGGGTTTGGGTAAATGTAAGGGGGAAAATTTTTGATTGGTCTCCAGCAGGAAGAGCTTTAAAAATGTACGGCACCCTTCAGGAAATTACCGAAAGAAAATCAATTGAAATCAAGCTATTAGAAGAACGGGCCTTACTTCGAACCATAATTGACAGCACCCCTGATTCGATTTATGTCAAAGACCTGCAAGGAAGGAAATTGATGGCCAACAAGGCTGACTGCAATTACTGCGGTGTGGCAAGCGAAGATGAGTTACTTGGCAAAACAGATTATGATTTCTATCCCAATGAAATAACAAAAAACACATTTGAGATCGAACAAAAGGTTTTAGTCAATGGAGAAAGTATTTTGAACCAAGAAGGAATCATTAATGGGCCTGACGGAGAGGAAATCTGCTTACTCACCTCAAAAATTCCTTTGTACGATCAGGCCGGAGAAATATCAGGGCTGGTTGGAATCGGCCGAAACATTACCAAAAGAAAAAAAGCTGAGGATGAGCTCCTCCACAACAAAAATCTCCTGGAAGCACTCTTTGATTTATCCCCAATAGGGATCGCGCTGAATGATTTTACTACCGGAAGGTTTTTGGATGTAAACGACAAACTCATTGAGCCAACCGGGTACACCAAGGAGGAATTCCTGGCACTCAGTTATTGGAATATCACCCCAAAATCCTTTGAGTCCGTTGAAAAAGTGGCGGTTAGTGAAATGCAAGAAAAAGGAAGTTATGACCAATTCGAAAAAGAATATATCCGCAAAGATGGGTCTCGCTACCCGGTAGCTTTACAGGGGGTAGTTATTGAAGATTCCAAAGGACAAAAATTAATCTGGTCATTTATAAGAGATGTCAGCAAAGAAAAAGATTCTGAACGAAAACTCCGTGAAGCCATCAGCAACTTACAGGGGCTTTTGGATGCCAGTCAGCAAGTAGCCATTATTGCCACAGATACCCAGGGCACGATTACCAAATTTAATTCCGGTGCAGAACGGATGCTTGGCTATAAGTCCAAAGAATTGGTGGGGCGGCATTCTCCACAGCTTTTGCACCTATCGGAGGAAATAGAAAGAGAAAGCCAGAAGCTTTCCGAAAAGTACCAAAATAAAATCACCGGTTTTGAGACTATTATAATTGAAGCCAAGATGGGGCTCCCCGTGACAAAGGAGTGGACCTATCTGAGAAAAGACGGCAACACTTTACCTGTTTTACTTTCTGTCAATGCAATTGCGAATGAAGGTAAAATCATTGGATATCTGGGAGTAGCGACAGACATTTTAGCTTTGAAAAAGGTGGAAAGAGAAATTAAATCTCTTCTGGAAATCACTAAAGAGCAAAATGAAAGGCTCAGAAACTTTGCGCACATTGTCTCGCATAATCTCAGGTCTCACAGCGCTGGAATTTCCGGCCTTTTCGAACTCATAAAGATTGAATATCCTGAAATTGCAAGCAATGAATTGATCGCCCTGATAATTGAAGCCGCTGAAAATCTACAGCAGACTGTTAAAGATTTAACAGAAGTTGTAAGCGTTAATTTGGCTAAAAGTGAGAATTCCAAAATCCGGCTACACGATATCGTAAAGAAAAACATCACTAACCTTAACCTACAAATCAAGCAGGCTAGTATTGAGATTATCAATACTATGGATCCAAACCTGCAGGTGAAAGGCCTACAAGCATATCTTGACAGCATTGTCCTTAATATGATTACCAATGCCATTAAATACCGAAGTGAGGAAAGAGCAAGTTTTTTGAAAATATATTCAAAACCCTTTGACAAGCATGTCACGCTGTATTTTGAAGATAATGGACTTGGAATCGACTTGAAAAAGTACGGCGACAAATTATTTGGAATGTATAAAACATTTCATCACCATCACGACTCCAGAGGAGTTGGACTGTTTATTACCAAAAATCAAATTGAAAGTATGGGCGGAAAGATTGAAATTGAAAGTGAAGTAAACGTAGGAACGACATTTAAAATATCTTTTCCTTTATGAGAAATTGGATCTAAAGCTGGTTTAGGAAGTTGATTTGGCACTCCCCAATTTATTTTTTAGCTTTTAACATCCTAATTCTAAACCCAATCTTCTATGAATCACCTATTTCTTCGCCCCGTGTTGAGTTGGGGGCTTGTGCTTTTTAGCGCCTTCACATTTTTTTCCTGCCAAAAACCCACCGAAACTACTGTAGATGTCGAGGCGCCATCTTCCACATTGCTCAAAGATTACGTCCATGCGCCGGATTCTACTTTTCGCTACGAAATAGTGCACTCCACTCCAGGAGAGAAAGCGGACTATTATGTATTGAAAATGTACTCCCAACACTGGCTGACTTCCGATCTCGTGGATAAGACTGAATGGTGGCATTGGGTGTCAATAGTTGTCCCAAAAAACACCCCTCACGAAACAGGAATGCTATGGATCGGCGGCGGAAGCACCAATTCCAAAATGCCCGATCAACCAAACCCCTTGATTTTAACTGCATCCACCCAAACCAATTCGATTGTAGCACAGATTCACAATGTACCCTTTCAGCCGATCACCTTTGCCAATGATACTTTTGGGGAGCGATACGAGGACGAAATCATCTCTTACGGTTGGAGAAAATTTCTAGAAGGTGGCGCCAAAGATGAAGATGCGATCTGGCTGGCACGCCTGCCCATGACCAAAGCTGCCAAACTGGCTATGGATGCCATGACAGCCTTGGTCAAAGACCGGTACAATAAGGATCTGAAGCACTTTGTAGTCGGTGGTGCATCCAAAAGAGGCTGGACTACCTGGACTACAGCAGCTGTCGATGATCGCGTGGTGGCTATCATCCCGGTGGTGATTGACTTGTTAAACCTCGTGCCTTCGTTTGAGCACCACTGGAGAAATTACGGATTTTGGGCTCCTGCGGTGGGAGATTACGTCCGTGAAGGGGTGATGAATTGGGTGGGAACACCCGAGTTTGACAGAATGATGGAGATCACGGAGCCCTATTCTTTTCTGCCGGAATACACTATGCCCAAATTGCTGATCAATGCTGCCGGAGATGAATTTTTCCAACCTGACAGTTGGAAGTTTTACTGGGATGCACTTCCGGGTGAAAAGCATGTGATGTACGTCCCCAATTTCGGGCATGATGTAGGTGATTCCGACGCGATGCCAAATCTGATATCCTTCTATGAGTCAGTTTTAAACAAATCTCCAAGGCCTACATACGAATGGAAAATTGAGGGAGATAAAATCCGAGTGAAAACCGATCCGAAAAATCGACCGGTTTCTGTTAAACTCTGGTCCGCCTACAATCCGCTTTCTAGAGACTTCCGAATCGATGTCTTTGGTCCAAACTGGGTAGCTGAGGAAATTACTTTACCTCAAAACGGACAACTGGATGTGTTGATGAAAACTCCTGAGGAAGGATTTAGAGGTTATTTTGTGGAACTCACCTATGAAGGCAGTAGTCCACTTAAAGTGACCAGCGGAATTGAGGTATTACCCCGGGATTATCCGTTTGAGCCCTTTGTTCCAAAAAAATCTGTTTCGGTTT
The DNA here is from genome assembly GCA_964441195.1 of uncultured Limnohabitans sp. Lineage (GTDB taxonomy): Bacteria > Bacteroidota > Bacteroidia > Cytophagales > Cyclobacteriaceae > Algoriphagus. Next base: position 2,710 of record CAYTXN010000141.1, on the reverse strand, counting down.
CCTTGAAATAACCAATTGTAAAAAAGTAAGTGGTAGGCGCTTCCTACTGCTTACGCTTAACTATTTACAGAACTGAGCATGAAGCAGCTATTCCTGATTTTCTCCGTTTTTTTACTCCTTCCCCCAATTAATGCCATGCCTCAAACCCCAGCAAACTACGAAGAAGACAAGGTTCCAGCCTTGATCCTTCCTGATCCTTTTGTCAGCGATAAAGGCAGGCTGATCCAATCCATCACCGACTGGGAAAAGATTCGGAGACCGGAGATTTTCCGACTCTTTCAGGATGAGGTATATGGACAAATTCCTTCAGATTTTGAAGCCATTTCATTCGAAAAAGTCAATGATGCAGCAAACCCCTACCCCGAAATAGCGGAACTGGAGGAAGTCAATATTAAGGTAGACAGGAGAGGAAAAAGTCATACCATGCGGATTAATTTTTTTCTTCCAAAAGATGGGAAGGGCCCTTTTCCAGTAATTTTATTGATCAATTACCTCCCGAGATATGCGGATGGGACATTGGTCGATGAAGCCTTCTGGCCGGTGCCTGAATTGATCAAAAGAGGCTTTGCTACAGCTTCCTTCCACGTAGAAACTGTGGCTCCGGATAATGAGGAGAACTTTCAAAACGGCATCATTTCCACCCTGTACCCCGAGCAAATCAACCAAGCCAATGGCATGAAAGCTTTGGGTGCTTGGGGATGGGGAGCGATGCGGGCGATGGATTATTTTGAAAAGCATGACAAAGTCGATTCAAAAAAATCCGTTCTGGTCGGTCACTCCCGAACCGGCAAAGCAGCGCTTTGGGCTTCAGCCAACGATTCCCGATGGGCATTTACTTACGCCAATGAATCAGGCTGCGGTGGAGCGGCTTTGTCCAAACGGAAATTTGGAGAAACTGTCGGCGCCATCAACCGGCGATTTCCGCACTGGTTTGCTGATAATTTCAATAAATACAACGAAAAAGAAGAGGTTCTTCCAATTGATCAACATCTCCTACCGGGGTTGATTGCACCAAGAAGTGTGTATTATTCGAGTGCCAAAAGCGACCAATGGGCGGATCCCAAGGGGGAATTTCTGGGAATTCAGCTGGGAAGCAGGATTGCGGCTGAGATTTATAGAAAAAAGGCAGTTTTCGATCGAACCTTTGAAGACATAGAAGGAGCTGTTCATCTGGAGTCGGTAGGATATCACATCAGGGAAGGCGAGCATGACTTGACCTGGAGGGACTGGAAGTTGTTTTTGGAGTTTGTTGAGAAGAATATTTAGTCTGCACTTGAGGTGATTTTTTAAAGGGAAAGGCCTATTCCTAGGAGTAGATAGTTGGAAGACCATAGACAGGAGACCGAAGAAATATACTTCCGTCTCCTGTCTTCCTACCCACAAAACAAAGTGCCTCCTTGGCTAGCAAATAAAAGTAATCTTAAAAAAGTAATTCCACCATCCGAAACAGGTCACTACCGGACGGTTTGCTGGAAATGTTCGGCTTTTTTGTTAGGTTGAAGCCTCAGTTTTACAATCAACCCCAGTGATCTATGCTGTCCTTTATCCCTTTTTTAAGCCTTTTAGGTTTAACCATTTTTCCCCCATCGAAAAAACCCGAAATCAAAATTCTCTCTTCGGGTTTTATCTATGAAACTGCCCCTTTCCCTTCCTGTCATGCGTCTACGCTTCTGGAAACTTCGGATGGTGTCATGGCCGCTTGGTTTGGTGGCACATACGAGCGTCATCCCGATGTAAGTATTTACACTTCCCATCGGAAAAACGGAACTTGGTCAACCCCAACCATGGCAGCTGATGGGATTGAAAATGAAGTGTTTAGAAACCCAACCTGGAACCCGGTACTTCACCGAAAAAATGACGGGAAAATCGTCCTTTTCTACAAAGAGGGTCCAAATCCAAGAGAATGGTGGGGACACTACAAAGTATCGGAAGATGAAGGAAAAACCTGGTCAAAAGAAACCCAACTTCCACCGGGATTTCTCGGTCCGGTGAGAAACAAATCGGTCGAACTCCCCAACGGAAAACTGCTCCATCCCAGTAGCTTTGAAACCAACAACGTCTGGACATCACATGTTGAAATTTCCAATCCTGACCTGACCGGCTGGGAAAAAGTAGACTTGAACGGCCCTTTCAATGCCATTCAACCGACTGCTCTTTTTCATCCCGACGGGAAGATCCAAGTCCTATGCCGAACAAAGGAAGGTGTAGTGGCAGAAGCTTGGTCGGCTGATCAGGGCAAAACCTGGACTCCACTGGAAGCTACCAAGCTGGAAAACAACAACTCAGGAATCGATGGTGTGACACTTTTTAATGGATACCATCTTTTGGTTGTAAATCCGCTGAAAAAAGGGAGAAACAAATTAGTCCTTTTAGGCTCTATTGACGGTATTAGCTGGGAAGAACTGCTGGTTTTGGAGAATGAAGAAAAAGGTGAATTCAGCTATCCTGCTATCATTCAAGCCAAAGACGGCACGCTTCATATCAGTTACACTTACAATCGGGAAAGAATCAAATATGTCCACCTCAGCCTTTGAATTTTTTTTAAAAACCTCAAGCCTATGAACCAAACAGCGTCATTTCGGGGGATTTTCCCTCCCATGATCACCCCATTAAATCCCGACTTTTCATTGGACATTGCTCATACCGAAATACTCATCGAGCACCTGATCGCAGGAGGTGTTCATGGGCTATTTATCCTCGGTACCACCGG
>CAYTXN010000140.1:0-8329 GCA_964441195.1 uncultured Limnohabitans sp. | reverse complement strand
TCGATTTCATCTGTTTATAATTTGATTTTTATTGGTCAGATGGAATGACCTGGATAATCATTCCCCTGTGTGAGAACCTTTTCTCATGGGCATTTCATGTGTTTAGCTCGATTTCATTCTATTGGGTTAATTTTATTCCATCAAGTATTTAGTCTTCTTTGATTCCACTTGAATAGTTCCATCGTTCCAACAATCGGGAGAGCTAATAAAATGACGTATCCCCACTCCTGGAAGGTAACAGGCTCGATTCGAAGAATATTCTGCATAAATGGAATCTGCATGCTTAAAATGTGAAGGCCTTGAGCAGAAAGCACTCCAATCACCAAAATCCAATTTCGGCTCAGCGGAATTTTAAACATTGAAACCCGCTCTGAACGGCTATTGAAAGCATGGAAATTCTGCATGAAAACCATTAATAAAAGTACGAGATCGCGTGCATGATACTCACCCATTTGCCTTACTTCAATAAGCCAATACCAAAATCCAAATGTGACAATCCCTATGGTCAGACTTGCCACAATAGTCTGCTTCACCATCAATGAATCAAAAACTGACTCTGTCGTCTTTCTTGGCCTTTTGTTCATTGCTCCAGGCTCCCCGCTTTCAAAGGCCAAAGCGACATCCTGAATACCATTGGTGACGAGATTCAACCAAAGTAACTGCACAGCCAAAAGCGGCAGTGGCAAACCCATCATCACGGAAAGGAAAAACATGATGACTTCAGCCGCCCCGGTAGAAATGAGTAAGAAAATTACTTTCCTGACATTATCGTAAGCAAATCGACCTTCTTCTACTCCTGCTACAATAGAACTGAAATTATCATCTGTGACAATCATCGATCCTACCTCTTTTGCCACATCAGTTCCAGAACCCATAGCGACACCGATATTTGCGCGCTTAAGTGCAGGAGCATCATTCACACCATCTCCAGTAACAGCTACAAATTCTCCGTTTTTTATCAAAACGTCGACTATTTCCAATTTTTGAACTGGAGATACCCTTGCAAAAACAGTAGTGGACAGCACCAAGTCATGGTATTTTTTGTCCTCTGGTGTTCCTGCCTCACATAGCATTTGGCCCGTTACTACCTTTTGACCTTTCTCGATTATTCCCAACTGTTCTGCAATGGTGAAGGCTGTGGATGGATGATCTCCGGTAATCATCAAGACTTTGATTCCTGCCTTTTTGCATTTTTCTACTGATTCCTTTGCCTCCGATCTGAGAGGATCTATAAAACAGACCAACCCTAAAAATTCCAGCTCCGGAATGTCTGCTTCTGAATATTCGTCTTTTGATTCAAAGGCAACGGTCCTTCCCTCCGCGAATGCCAAAACCCGATATCCATTCGATGCCAATTCATCTGCTTGGATTAAAATATCAGAAACCTCTTTTTCTAAATTGTTCCTACAAAATTTAAAAATCGTTTCGAAAGCTCCTTTTGCTCCGAAATGTACTTCTGATCCTACTTGATAAAATGCTCCGGAAAATTTTCGCTCTGATTCGTAAGGAATTTTTCCCAATACAGGGAAGTTGCATTCAAGATCCTCAGGGGTTGTCTTGGTTTTATAAGTCAGTGCCAAAAGCGCTACATCCATGGCGTCACCATGAAAAGTCCATTCTCCATCCGCTGACTGTAGTCCGCCTTCATTGGCTAAAGCCGCAACCCTGACTAATCCGGAAATTGGTTTCAGGTTCTCTAAGTTTTTAACTTCTCCCTCTCCATTGTAGCCTTCTCCAGTAACCTCATATCCAGTTCCATCGGATAAAATAAGGGCTTTGGCAGTTTGTTGATTGACTGTAAGTGTGCCTGTTTTGTCGCTTGCGATCACTGTACAGCTTCCTAAAGCTTCCACTGCGTTAAGTTTTCTGACGATGACATTCCGCTTGGCCATCCTTCGGGTGGCAATCGAAAGTGCAACTGTCAAGGCGACAGGAAGACCTTCGGGGATGGCAGAAACTGCTAAAGCCACGACAAAAAAGAAAATCGAGGCCACGTCCATTCCTTGGAGTCTCAAAAGAAAAGAAAGAACCAATCCCAAAAGCACGATGAACAAAGTAATCTGCTTGATAAACTTCTCCATTCGTTGGATCAAAGGAGGTTTGGCGGATTCTCCAGTGGCTACATTCTGCGCTATTTTACCCACTTGAGTATCCTTTCCGGTTTCTACAACAAGCCCCTTTCCTCGTCCGGAAAGTACTGTAGCTCCGGCAAAAGCCATATTTACTCGATCCGGGATTCCCACAGATTTATCAAGTTGTTTGAGCTTTTTCATAGATGGCAGTGATTCACCTGTCAAAAAACTCTCATCTATTTCCAAACTTGATGCTTCTGCAAGCCGAATATCAGCCGGAACTTTCATCCCAGACTCTAAAAAAACCAAATCCCCCGGCACCAAAAACTCGGAATCAATCTCCTTTATTTTTCCGTCCCTTCTGATCTTCGCTTTGATTTTCATCAGTTGCTGAAGAGCAGAGGCACTTTTCTCTGCATTATATTCCTGGTAGGTACCCAATCCAGTATTGATCAAAATGACCAGAAAAATAAAAACGGCATCCTTTGCCTCTCCAATAAGTATGGAAGCCACGGCAGCCAAAACAAGAATAAAAATCAAGGGATTGAGGACTTGATGAAGAATGATCTTCATCAGGGTGATTTTTGATTGTTCCGGCAGTTTATTCGGTCCAAACTGACTCTGCCGATCTTTAACCACAGATTCATTTAGTCCTCCTCCTTCTGTGTTTAACGTAGAATGAATTTGTTCCCAATCCAAAGAATGCCATGATTCTTCGTTTTTGATTTTTTGAATATCCATTGCAAAAGACGTTAATTCATGTTAAGACACAGATTCACAAAAGTTTATGCTTTGAAAACTCAAACTAGACCTAAGTATCGAAACAAAAAATGATTTTTGACATAACATGATAAAAATCAAATATGTATATCCGCTCTCTTACCAGAAAGCTTTATAAACACTAGAAATAGCTAAAATATCTTTGAATTTTGGACTCTTCGGTAACCGGTCTTCCATCCCTTTTACAGAAGGAAATAGGCTAACTGACTTGATTACGGATAATCAAAAAAGCCTCCGATTGAAATTACAACCGGAGGCTTAGCTATTGTTTGTATCTATTGTTTACTTTAGAAAGGATATTTTCCTTCGGAAATCATATAATCAGCTATCTGTCTTCTCAGTTCTTTGGTATTGACCAAGTCAGCTTTCGTGTATCGCTTTAAGCCCATCAACATGATTTTTTGCTCATCTCCCTTGGTGAAAGATGCGATTGCTTCTTTGGCTGCGTCATTGATTTTATTCACTGCCTCAGAAAGGTAAACTTGAGACATTGCGATCTGATTAGCGCAAGCAGCTTCTCCTTTCATACTTACCAATTTTTCGGCACGTAAAATCCCGGATTCGGCAGCATAGATTTCAATCATTAAATCCGCCAAATTCATCATGATTTCCTGCTCATCCTCAATACTGTCCTGAAGCGCCATAGCAGCTTTTCCTCCCACCATCAGAAAGATCTTTTTCAGATTTTTCAACACAGCCTTTTCAGATGCAAAAAGCTCAGAATTGTCGATAGTTTCAAAAGAAGGTACTGAAGTCAGCTCAGCAGAAACAGCCATTGCAGGTTCGAAGAGGTTTACTTCACCTTTCATCGCGCGCTTCAACAGCATACCTACCATGAGCATTCGATTAATCTCATTGGTCCCTTCATAGATTCTGGAAATTCGGGCATCTCTATAGGCCCTTTCCATAGGAGCATCAGCAGAATATCCCATTCCTCCATAAATTTGAACTCCTTGGTCCACTACATAGTCGAGCACTTCCGAACCGTGGATTTTTGCGATTGCACATTCCATGGCAAAAGCTTCCACACCTTTCAATTTTGCCTCTGCATCCTCCATTCCTTCGGAAATCAAGGCATTAATTCGATCCTCAATATCTTGACCTGCTCGATAGCAAAGTGATTCGGTCACGAAAGTTCGAATTGCCATTTCGGCCAATTTGGACTTGATGGCTCCAAAAGTATTGATGCTCACGCCAAACTGCTTTCGCTCAGTGGAATAGTTGATGCTTAGTGAAATCACGCCACGCACGCCTCCCAAAACTCCTGCGCCTAGTTTTACCCGGCCGATGTTTAGAATGTTTACGGCGATCTTAAATCCATTCTGCCGATCAGAAAGCATGTTCTCTGCAGGAACCGGACAGTCATTAAAGAAAACCTGTCGGGTGGAGGAGCCTTTGATTCCCATCTTTTTCTCTTCTTCATTCATTGTGATTCCCCCGAAGGTTTTTTCCACAATGAAAGCAGTCAGGTTTTTGTCGTCTTCAATTTTTGCGAAGACAATAAAAAGGTCTGCAAAGCCAGCATTAGAAATCCACATTTTCTGGCCATTGAGCAAATAGGTCTTGCCATCGGCTGAAAGTGTAGCTTTGGTTTTACCACTATTTGCATCCGAGCCTGCATCCGGTTCTGTGAGGCAATAGCAAGCAGCCCATTCGCCGGTTGCTAGTTTAGGCAGATATTTTTGCTTTTGCTCTTCGGTACCGTAATACAAAATCGGCAAAGTTCCAATTCCGGTATGCGCTCCGTAGGTGGTGGAGAAAGAACCAGCCGAACCAATAATATCAGCGATCAACATGGAGGTATTGAAGCTCATTCCCATTCCTCCGTATTCTTCAGGAACGGCAATACCTAAAAGTCCAAGCTCTCCTGCCTTCTTAAAAATCGAAGGAACAAGGTCTGGATTCTTCATGCTGTCTATCTCTTCGATGTTTGGCGTAATCTCGGTATCGATGAAATCCTGACAGGCCTGAGCCATCATTTTTTGCTCTTCTGTAAACTGCTCAGGTATAAAAATATCCTGTGCCTCTGTCTCCCTCACGAGGAATTCACCTCCTTGGATTGCTTTTGATATAGTGTTCATATGGTTTTATTTTCTAAGTCTTCATTATTCTTTATTCTACATTCAGCGTTCGATATTTTTAATAATGACTATCGAATGATGAACATCGAACGCCGAAGTAGTATTATTTCAACAACTCATACACTCCTGCCACACCCTGACCACCGCCAACGCATGCCGTTACCAAGCCATACTTTTTATTTTGGCGTCTCAGTTCATTGAATATTTGCACAGAAAGCTTGGCTCCAGTACATCCCAGTGGGTGACCCAAAGCCACTGCACCACCATTGACATTGACGATATCAGGATTCATGTCCAGTGACTTCATCACTGCCAATCCCTGTGCGGCAAAGGCTTCATTCAGCTCCACCAAATCAATGTCGTTCAAAGTCAATCCAGCTTGCTTCAAAGCTTTTGGAACGGCTTCTTTTGGACCAATTCCCATAATTCGAGGATCAACTCCTGCGACGGAATAAGACATTAATCTTGCAACTGGATCTAGACCCAAAGATTTCATCAGTCTTTCTGACATCACCACCACAAATGCAGCTCCGTCAGATGTCTGAGAGGAGTTTCCAGCGGTTACTTGTCCACCATTCTTAAAGGCTGGCTTCAAGGCTGCCAAAGCTTCCATTGTCGTACCTGCTCTTGGCCCCTCGTCGGTGTCGACGATGTATTTTCGGGTTTTCTTTTTGCCTTTTTCGTCCAGGTAAGTTTCTTCTACCTCGACCGGAACGATATCCTCTTTGAATTTGCCGTTAGCTATCGCTGCCAAGGCTTTATCATGCGATCGAACCGAAAAAGCATCTGCCTCTTCGCGCGTAATGCTGTATTCCCTTGCCAACTCCTCGGCAGTTAATCCCATACTGATGTAATAGGATGGATGCTGCGTAGCGATTTTGTAATTGAGCGCTGTTTTATATCCCATCATCGGGACCAAAGACATGGATTCCGTTCCTCCTGCAATGATACAATCAGCCATTCCAGCTTTGATTTTACCTACTGCCAAAGCGATCGCTTCCAAACCTGAACCGCAATACCGGTTGATAATAAAACCGGGAGTTTCTATTCCCAAGGCCAAAAGTGAAATCATCCGACCCATCTGCATGCCTTGTTCCGCTTCGGGAACCGCGTTGCCTACGATCAGATCATCAACCATTTTTGTTTCCAGACCAGGCGTATTCGCCATCAAATGCTTGATCACATCTGCCGCCAAGTCATCAGGGCGATAAAATCTGAAACCTCCTTTTTTTGCTTTTCCGACTGCTGATCTATATCCGTTAATTATGTATGCTTCCATTTGTTTGTCGTTATTGGGTTATTGAGTTACTTGGTACCTGGTACATCAATTCCTAAGCGGTTTACCTTTGAACAAAATGCTGTGAATACGCTCAAGGGTCTTTTTCTCTCCCGTTAAGCTCAAGAAAGCCTCCCGTTCCAAGTCAAGTAAATACTGCTCACTGACTTCTGTCACTGAGGATAAATCTCCTCCAGACATCACCCAAGCCAGTTTTCGAGCGATTTTTGCATCGTGCTCTGAAATGTAGGCTCCATACTGCATTCCGGTAATTCCCGCTTCGAAGAGTGCCAAAGAAGTTTTACCCAAAACCTTCACATTGGTCTGCTGAACTGGCTGGGTATAACCCGTCTCGCTCATTCTCAAAACATGGGATTTTGCATCCGCCAATTGACGTTTTCTGTTTAAGGTAATTCCATCACTTGCTCTCAAATATCCTAAGCCTCGGGCTTCTTCTGCCGAAGTAGAAACTTTCGCAGTAGCGATGTTCATGAAATACTCCTGAAGCTGATTGAGCTCCACGTCGCCATTGATTACTCCATTGGAAAATCTTAACGTCATCTCTTTGGTACCACCGCCAGCAGGAATTAATCCCACGCCAACTTCAACCAAACCCATGTACAGTTCGGCATGCGCTTGAATGTGATCCGAGTGAAGCGAAAGCTCGCATCCACCTCCTAATGCCATATTGTGTGGGGCAACTACGACCGGAATCGAAGAATATCTCGCTCGCATCATGGTATTCTGGAACTGTGCGATTATCATGTTGACCTCATCAAAGTCCTGATCTCCGGCAAGCATGAACAGCATTCCCAAATTTGCTCCAGCTGAGAAATTCGCTCCTTCATTTCCTATGACAAGCCCTTTAAAGGATTTTTCGGCCATGCCAATTGCGGTGTTGATTCCTTCGATGACTTCGGCGCCCATGGAGTTCATTTTGGTATGGAATTCCAAGCCGATTACATCATCACCCATGTCATAGACAGTGGCTCCGATATTTCCCCAAACCTTTTTCCCAGCAGATTTCAAGGTATCCAGAATAATGAAATCTTCAATTCCAGGAATCTCGAGATAGGATTTACTCGGAATGTCGTAGTAGAGTTTTTTGCCTCCATCAACTTTATAAAAGTTTTCATGTCCTGCGGAAAGCATTTCATGAACCCAATCGGCGGCTTTTTCACCGGCAGCTTCCATTTTCTCGACCGTTTCTTTTACTCCTAGAATATCCCAAGTCTCAAATGGACCTAATTCCCAACCAAAACCTGCTGAAACAGCTTGGTCAATTCTGTACAGTTCGTCTGAAATTTCAGGAATTCGATTAGAGCAATATTTGAAAAGGTCATAGAACGAGGCTCGATAAAATTCTCCGGCTCGATCATCGAAATTGACGAGAAACTTGATTCGCTTTTTCAGATCCTCAATTTCCTTCGATGCTTCCAAAGCTTTGAACTTTGGCTTCTCCACGTCCTTATATTCAAAGGTTTTCAGATCTAGTTCCTTAAGCTCTTTGGTTCCGTCTTTGTGACGTATCATTTTGAAGTAACCTTGGCCGGTTTTATCTCCAAACCATTTGTTATTGTATAACACTTCAACGATCTGCGGCAATTTGAATTTGTCGCGGGATTCGTCGTGAGGAAGCGCTTTGTAGAGGTTATTCGCCACATTTACAGTCGTGTCGAGCCCGACCACATCCATAGTCCGGAAAGTCGCTGACTTGGCACGACCGATCACCGGTCCAGTCAATTTATCCACTTCAGAAACTGAAAAGCCCATCTTTTCAATTGCGTGCATTCCAGAAATAATTGCGTAAACACCAATTCTGTTGGCGATAAATGCAGGTGTATCCTTACAAAGAACAGTCTCTTTCCCCAAAAATTTATCTCCATAATCCATTAGGAAATCGATGATTTCTGGATTTGTCTTTGGACCGGGAATGATCTCCAGAAGTCTCAAATATCGAGGCGGATTGAAAAAGTGGGTTCCTGCAAAATTGACCTGAAAATCTTCACTTCTTCCTTCGCACATCATATGCATAGGAATTCCGGAAGTATTGGAGGTAATCAAGGTTCCAGGTTTTCTATGTTTTTCTACTTTCTCAAATAGAGATTGCTTGATATCCA
>CAYTXN010000139.1:0-8343 GCA_964441195.1 uncultured Limnohabitans sp. | reverse complement strand
GAAATGAGTACACCTGGACTTCGCGGACAAAGTGGAGGTCCCTTGTTTGATCCGGAAGGTAGAATAGTAGGGATGCAAAGCCGCACCAAACATTTGCATCTTGGGTTTGATATTGAAGAAAAAGAGGTAATAGCCCATGGCAAAGTCAAAAAAGTCAACGACTACGCTTTCATTCACTTGGGAGAATGTATTCACGTCTCAGTGATTAAGGAATTTCTAAGAAAAAATGAAGTGAGCTTTGAAGAGGGATAAAGAAAAAGCCGGAACATTTTTAATTTGATCCGGCTTTTGATTTTTCTATTCAAGCGATTCTAATATTTCATTAAAAGTGAGGCTTGGACGCATAGCCGCGGAAGTCTTCGAGATATCAGGTCTGAAATACCCACCGATATCCACTGGCTTGCCCTGTGATCCATTATATTCTTCCACGATTTTAGTTTCATTTGCAGAAAGTGCCTCTGCAATTGGAGCAAACTTCGCCTGGAGTCCAGCATCTTTGGTTTGAGTAGCCAAAGCATCAGCCCAATACAAAGCCAAATAATAGTGTCCACCTCGGTTGTCTAGTTTTCCTACAACTCGTGCTGGGGATTTATCATTTTCAAGCCATTTTCCAGTGGCTTTGTCAAGAGTCTCTCCCAAAAGCAAGGCCTCTGGATTATTAAACGTTTGACCCAAATGCTCCAAAGAAACGGCAAGCGCCAAAAACTCTCCCAGCGAATCCCATCTCAGGTGACCTTCTTCGACAAACTGCTCCACATGCTTTGGTGCAGATCCGCCTGCACCAGTTTCGAATAATCCTCCACCATTCATAAGCGGAACAATAGAGAGCATTTTTGCAGATGTTCCAACTTCCAAGATTGGGAATAAATCAGTCAGATAATCTCGGAGAACGTTTCCTGTTACAGAAATTGTGTCTTTCCCTTCTTTGATTCGCTGACAAGAGAAAATAGTCGCCTCTACTGGAGGCATAATGTGGATCTCTAATCCCGTGGTATCGTGGTTTTGGAGGTATTGATTTACTTTTTTGATCAGTTGTGCATCATGGGCACGGTCCGGATCAAGCCAGAAAACAGCTGGAGTGTTGGATAGTCTAGCTCTGGATACAGCCAATTTCACCCAATCCTGAATCGGTGCGTCTTTGGTCTGGCACATTCTCCAGATATCACCTGCTTCAACAGCATGAGAAAATAAAACAGAACCCGATGAATCGATTACTTTAACAATTCCTGAAAAAGGGACTTCAAAAGTCTTGTCGTGAGAACCGTATTCCTCCGCCTTTTGCGCCATCAATCCCACGTTTGGCACACTTCCCATGGTAGCTGGATTGAATGCTCCGTTCTCTCTACAAAAGTCAATGGTAGCCTGGTAAACACCTGCATAAGATCTGTCAGGAATTACAGCTTTGGTGTCCTGAAGTTTTCCTGCCTTATTCCACATCTGACCGGAAGTCCGGATCATGGCGGGCATAGATGCATCAATGATCACATCACTTGGGACGTGAAGATTGGTGATTCCTTTGTCTGAATTAACCATCGCTACATCCGGACTTTCTGAATAGCACGCGTCAATATCAGCGAGAATTTCAGATTTCTTGTCAGCAGGAAGTTTTTCAAGACTTGATAATAGATCACCAAAACCATTGTTCACATCGACTCCTACGGAATCAAACGTGGCTGCATGCTTTTCAAAAACAGGGGCAAAAAAGACCTTCACTGCATGGCCAAAAATGATGGGATCAGAGACCTTCATCATGGTAGCTTTCATGTGAAGCGAAAAAAGAACCCCCTTCGCTTTTGCATCAGCCTTAGCTCTTTCAAAGAATTCCTTTAAAGCCGAAATACTCATAGTGGAGGCATCGATTACTTCACCTTCCATCAATTTGAGACCAGATTTCAACACTTCTTTTTTTCCATCATTTCCGACCAATTCAATGGAAACTGTGGTAGCTTCTGATAAAGTCAAGGATTTTTCACTTCCGTAAAAATCTCCTTGGCTCATGCTGTCCACATGAGTTTTGGAATCAGAAGACCATTTTCCCATGGAATGAGGATGCTGTTTGGCGTAATTCTTCACTGCCAAAGGAGCTCTTCGGTCAGAATTACCCTCTCGAAGAACGGGGTTTACCGCGGAGCCTTTGATTTTATCGTATTTGGTTTTTATGGTTTTTTCTTCCTCATTCTTTGGCTCCTCAGGATATTCAGGAAGTGCATAGCCTTGAGATTGAAGTTCTTTGATCGCCGCCTTCAATTGGGGAACAGAGGCCGAAATGTTTGGCAATTTGACAATATTGGCCTCAGGAGTGGTTGCTATTTTACCGAGTTCGGCTAGGTCATCATTGATTTGCTGTTCTGGTTTTAAGAATTCTGGAAATGTAGCGATGATTCTACCTGAAAGGGAAATGTCCCGTGTCTCAACCTGCACACCGGCAGATTTTGTAAACGCCTGAACAATTGGCAATAAAGAATAAGTCGCAAGAGCTGGCGCCTCATCGGTCAGCGTGTAGAGGATTTTTGGAGTTTGATTACTCATAGTTTGATGGGATGCTAAAAAGGATTTGCCTGTTTCACTTTTTGTGTGGGTTGGCAGGAATACTACCAGGTGAAAAACTGAAAACAGGGTCGAAATTAATGGGCCTAAAATACGAAAATTAGGTTTGTTTCAAATTCCGCTTGTAGAAAGGTAGAATAGAAATTCTTTGATTTACTAAAGTATCTGAAAAGAATCTGAATCTCGCCAAGCCGGAAACTTCGTCCTATACTCTTCTAAAGTTGTTGCTGAAAATGAAACAATTTTGATTTCTTCGGTTTCACCTAAACTTTCAACCAGTTGGCCTTTGAAATCATAGGCCCCAGAATGTCCTACATAATCGATTCCATTTCCATCAGTTCCTACTCGATTTACTCCGATTGAAAAAGCGAGATTTTCGATTGCTCTAGCGGGTAAGAGGGCGTCCCAAGCAGAAGCTCTTGCCGCTGGCCAGGATGCAATGTAAAAGATGATGTCATATCCGGCATTTCCCTCGTCCCAACCATTTCTCGACCAAACCGGAAATCTCAAATCATAACATACTTGAGGACAGAACTTCCAGCCTTTCAAGGTGAAAACAGGTAGTTTTTTTCCAGGTGAAAAAGTTTCGTCCTCCTTCGCCATTCGAAACAAATGCCGTTTGTCATAATGCTCAACAATCCCTTCAGGATTTACCCAGAGTAAACGATTAAAAAACTTTCCACCCTCGGAAATAATCGCACTACCAGTGATCGTGGCCTGGGTTTGTGCAGCAAGCTGTTTCATCCACTTGCAAACTGTCAAGTTCATCGGTTCGGCAAGTTTGCCTGCTTCCATAGAAAAGCCCGTTGGAAACATTTCCGGAAGAATGATCAGGTCAACTTTCCCTTTCAAGCTCCAAATTTTCTCCTCCAGCATAGCCAAATTAGCCGTTTTGTCCTGCCAATGAAGATCTGTCTGAACTAGTGCGATGCGGATTTCGGGGCTTTTTTCCATTATTTCAATGGATAAATCATTCGATAATCTGTGGAAATTTTCCCTTTACTCACATCAATTAATTTGGACTGGATCAGGCGTTTTTTCAGTCCTTTGAGATAGTCGATAAACAGAATTCCTTCTAAGTGATCGTATTCGTGCTGAATGACCCGTGCAGTCATTCCTGAAAATTCTTCTTCTTTCAGGTTCCAGTTTTCATCGTAATACTCGATGGTGAGTTTATCCGGTCGAATGATTTCTGCCCGAACTTCTGGAATACTCAAACAACCTTCCTCAAAGCCATAATCATCCCCATATTCATCCAAAATGATGGGGTTGATAAAAGCTCTACGAATCCCTTTTTCTTCATCCTCTTCGTTGAGCATCAGTGTACTGTCAATCACAAAAAGCCTCACTCCTTGGTTTATTTGCGGAGCGGCAAGTCCTACACCACTAGCAAAATCCATGGTAGCATACATGTCTTTGATCAAAGTTTTAATATCTGTGCCCTCAGCAATTTCTTCCGCTTCTTTTTTTAGGATAGGATTGCCGTAAGCAACTATAGGGTAAATCATTGTTTTTCGAGGTATGATTGGAGAATAATCGCCGCTGAGACTTTGTCTAAGTTTCCGGCTTTTTCTTTTCTGTCTTTCTTTTTGCTACCCATGGCGATCATGCTTTGCAAGGCCATTTTGGAGGTGAACCGTTCATCTTCAAGGATAATTTTCTTTTCGGGAAAAGCTTTTTCAAGCTCCTCCTTCATTTTCATTACTCTAGGCGTCATCTCATTATCCTGCCCGTTAAGTCTAGTGGGAAGTCCAAGCACAAATGCTTCTACTTCTTCTTTTGCACAATAAGATTTGAGGTAATTTATCAACTGGCCAGTTTCAATTGTTTCCAACGGATTAGCCAGAATTTTCAACGGATCGGTAACAGCCAATCCCGTCCGCTTAGTTCCAAGATCAATGGCAAGAATTCTAGCCATCAGTTGGTTTTTATGGTCTTTCTGATTTTCCTCAGGGCTTCTTTTTCCAGTTCTACCGCTTTGGGAAAAAGTAATTGATCCTCAATTTTCGCATGGATCGATAGCTCGCGCTCGAAGTTTTGGAGTTCGTGATAGAGTACCTTCATGGTCAAGGGGGAATTTTCCTCAAGGAAGTAATCTTTGGTTAGTCTTCGGATCCCTTCCATTTCATCCTCATGAATTTCATGCTGATCTGCCAGCATATGAATCGGGTCTTTCTCTAAAATAGTCAAGGCATCTTGGGTCTTAAAATGCCCATCTTCGATATCTTGCAAAAGTTCGATTCGCTTAAATAATCTACTCTCTTCCTCATGAATATGATGGATGAAATCGTCAACAAACAAGGGGAACATGATTCTCATGTCTGCCATTAGCGCAGCAAAATCAGGCTCCGGTTGGATTCCTGAGATAAGATTGGAAAGAAAGGGAAGCTCTTGTCGAACGAAGTAATAGTGCTTCTTTTTCAAGTAAGATACCAGAAGCTCGATGGGATTAAGATAAAGTTCTTCTGGTGTAGGATCCTTTCGTTTTGCCCAAGATTCCAATTCTGATATTAAGGCTGTTGGATTTACTTTATGTTTTCGACAAACCTTCTCCAGAGAATCTGTGGGGTATTGATAGAAACTGATTCCGAAATAGTGTAAAACAGCCGCCAGAACATAGTTTTCAGAAACTAATTCTGCAACAGTTGCCTTTTCGAAATCACGATCCATGTTCATTAGGCAAAAATAATTTTTTTGATAGATAAAAAAGGAATTAATCTGACCTTTATCTATTCCATCCGTATAAACATTCGTTAATTTTATCTAAAATCCATTTACGGGTGGATCATTTTGCTGTAGTTTGAGTTATTGAAATAAAATCGAGAAAAAGTGAGCGAGACTAAAAATACAAAATCACAAATCCGACTTCCAATCATACTTGCCCTAGCCATATCTGCAGGGATTTGGATCGGGGCAACCTTTGCTGAGCCCAAAAGCAACCAAAATGATCTCCGAGCGGCACTTTATAAGCTGCAAGAGATCATGACTTATATTAATCGTGACTACGTGGACAGCGTTAACACAAATGAATTGGTTGAGTTTGGGATTACGAAAATGCTGGAAAACCTGGACCCTCACTCCAGCTATATTCCAGCTCGTGATGCTTCATTGGCCCAGTCTCAATTAGAAGGTGAATTTGATGGAATCGGTGTAGAATTCGGAATCATTCGAGATACGATCTATGTTGTAGCGCCACTGACTGGAGGTCCATCTGAAGCGCTGGGAATTCAGTCCGGTGATCAGATCATAAGTGTGGATGGGAAAACCGTCGCCGGGATTGGAATCACAAATAGAGATGTATTTGATTATCTCAGAGGTCCAAGAGGCTCAAAAGTGATCGTAGAAATCAAACGTAAAAATCAATCCGATTTGATTCCCTACGAAATTACCCGCGATAAAATTCCGCAATACAGTATCAATGCCTCTTACATGATCAATGAAGAGATCGGCTACATTAAAGTGACCCGATTTGCGGCTACGACCTATGAGGAATTCAAAACTTCCCTCAATCAATTGCAAGGTCAGGGAATGAAAAAGCTGATAATCGATCTTCAGGGGAACCCTGGAGGATATATGGGGGCAGCGATCAACATGGCCGACGAGTTACTCGGTGATCGGGATTTGATCGTGTCTCAGGAAGGCAAAGTCGATCAGTACAGCCAAAAGGCTTATGCATTCAAGCCGGGAATGTTTGAGGAGGGATCAGTGATCGTCTTGATCAACGAAGGGTCAGCGTCGGCTTCAGAGATTTTGGCAGGCGCCATTCAGGATAATGACCGTGGTTTGATCGTCGGAAGAAGATCTTTCGGAAAAGGCTTAGTCCAAATGCCAATTGACTTGTCAGATGGTGCTGAATTGAGATTGACCATTGCAAGATATTTCACCCCATCAGGTAGATCCATTCAAAAGCCTTACGACTCTAATTACGGCGCTTATGAAACTGATTTAATCAATCGATATGAGCATGGGGAGTTTTTCTCCGCAGACAGCATCAAATTCAATGACAGCCTGAAGTATGAAACCAAAAAAGGCAGGACAGTTTACGGTGGTGGCGGAATTATGCCGGATTACTTCGTTGCCTTGGATACTACTATGAATAGTCCTTATGTCAATAGGCTGTTCAATTCGGATTCATCCCGAGAGTTTATCCTTGATTTTGTTAATAAAAACAAAACTCAATTTGAGGCGATGAGCTTGGAACAATATTACACAGATTACCAAGTAAGTGATGCGATGCTTATGGAGTTGGTAGAATACGGCAAAAAGAACAAAGTGGAGTTTGACGCTGCTGGATTCAATAAATCAAAAGATTACCTTAGAATATTGGTGAAAGCACATTTGGGCCGTCAAATCTACGATGACAACGCCTTTTACAAAGTGATCAATGATATCAACGAGGTTTATCTACAGGCATTGGGGCTTTTTGGAGAAGCAGATCGAATTTCGATGGCAACCAACCTCAAAGTAGAAGGTGTTGAATAAGTTACTGTTCAAAATAAATCTAAAAGCCAATCCTTAAGGGTTGGCTTTTTCATTTAGCAGAAAAAGGACTAACATTAACAATCAAACCCAAAAAGCCATGAATTACATCAAACCCCTGTTTACGTTCTTTCTACTCTTTATTGCCATGACATCATTTGCGCAAATCAAAGTCAACCACATTGCTGTTCATGTTTCAGATTTGAAAAAGAGCATGGACTTCTACCAAAATGTCCTAGCGCTAAAAGAAATCGAAGAACCGTTCAAAGATGGACTTCATGCCTGGTACGATATCGGTGGTGGTGCGGCCTTACACTTGATCGAGGCTCCGAACATAATCAAAGATGTCTCCAAAGTGAATCACCTTTGCTTTAGCATTCCGGATATGCCATCATTTGTAGAAAATATGAGAGCGAAAAATTATCTTTTCGAAAGTTGGGCCGGAGAAAAAGGAGAGATCACAAATCGTGTAGACGGAGTAAAACAAATTTACATCCGCGATCCAGATGGATATTGGTTAGAGATCAATGATGATTATTAATCTTTATAATTAAAGACTAAAAAAAGCTCCAAATCTCTAATTTGGAGCTTTTTTGATTTATTTAACGAAAATCAATTCATCCAAAGGAATTCGGAATCGCTTTCCATAAGTCCCTTCGGGCAAACCTCTCCCACATCCGATGATCATGCAGATTTCAGATTCCTCCGGTAAATCAAGTAGTTTTTTCACGCGTTTCGAATCAATTCCTTCCATGGGACAAGTGTCGTAACCTGCCGCTTTCATAGCAAGCATGAAAGTCATTGACGCTAATGCGGCACTTTTATGTACTGAAATTCGGACATCAGTTTCACTTACCTCGCGAACCATCGGCCTCTTTCGGCCAACCCACCACGCAATAATCTTTTTAACTATTGACCAACCAGGATACTTTCCATAAAGCTTAGTGATAATGCTTGAATAATACCCAAGTGCCTGTTTTGACTTTTTATCCGATTTACCTTCCTGCGATTTCTTGATGAAATCGTAGTTTGCTTTAGCTCTTGATTTCCACAGATCTCTTCGAGTGACCACCACAATCAATTCTCGAGCGGTGGTAGCTGCTTTTTGACCCATGCAAAGTCTGGATAGCGGTTTTTTCAAAGATGATGACTCCGGCACACGGATGAAGTTATACAATTGAAGGTTGGAGCTATTTGGAGAAAGGATCGCTGCCTCCAAACATTTTTTAATGATATCATGATCAAAAGGTTCGTCTTGATCAAAAATTCTGACTGACCTTCTTGCCTTCACCGCCTCGAAAAATCCTAATTCCTGTA
>CAYTXN010000138.1:0-8405 GCA_964441195.1 uncultured Limnohabitans sp. | reverse complement strand
GCAAGCCAGGCCATCAGATTACTTTGACTACGAAATCGAACATTATAAGCTGCATAGCTGGTATTGTCCGTTTTTTCTCCATTCATATTGAAGAACAAAGAGGTATTGAAGTCCGGCCCATGACTCAGGATTTTTTCACTTTTCGGAAACCACCGATATCCAACCATGGGGTTGATGCGGTAGAATCCATTTCTTGGGACAAAACCAACTTCTGCTGTATAATTCTCAGAAACGTACTCATGCTGCCAATTCCATGTCAAATTCCCACTGGAATATCGAAGGTTGGCAGCATGAACAAACCCATTTCCTACGTTATTTGGACCAAAAGATTGCAACACCATTGCCTTTCCGGTCCAGAGATTATTTGCCGAAGCTAGATTATACTCCAAACCTGCATTTCGATTGAATTGTGAATAAACAGGTTGTTCCGAATTGGGGTCGGGATTATAATTCAAAGACTGCTTGTTGACGAAGATTGCCCCGATGTTCGATCTTGCTCCGACTTGCCGTTGCAATGCCATTACAGTAAAGTTTTGAGAGGGCAATTCAGTTTCAGACACTTCTCCTGTTTGCATGTTCATTGCCCCAATTCTCCAGTCCTTATTGATTTTTCCACTGAGTCGGGCCCCAAACTGAATCGGAGCATTTAGCCCGATTCTTCTGGAGAAAAAAGGCCGAATGGTATTGTATCCAAAACCAGCAAACAGATCCCCATTTTCTAGAAAAAACTGTCTCCGCTCCGGAAAAAAGAGCTCAAAGCGATCGAGATTTGTGACTTGTCGATCCACCTCCACCTGGGAAAAATCAGGATTTACTGTGAGATCAAGATTGAGTGAGGAAGTCAAAGAAATTTTGGCATCTACTCCCACATCCCTTCGGTATTGAGTGGAACCTTCACTTTGAAAATCTTTGCTCACACCACCCAAAATATAAGGGATAATGGAAACATTGGAGCCTGCATCCGGTGGAGGATTGTCCCAAACCAAAGTGCCTGTATAAGCAAGAGATGCAGAAGGGAACTGTCGTGGCACCGGTGCCCAACCCGACTTCTCGGTGGTCTTCAGATCCAAACGGCTAAAATTTATTCCCCATTCGCTGATACCTTTTTTGTAGCGAATCGATTTAAAGGGAATTGCAGCTTCAAAAATCCATTTGTCTTCATAATTTTT
The DNA here is from genome assembly GCA_964441195.1 of uncultured Limnohabitans sp. Taxonomy (GTDB): domain Bacteria; phylum Bacteroidota; class Bacteroidia; order Cytophagales; family Cyclobacteriaceae; genus Algoriphagus. The sequence continues at coordinate 7,236 of CAYTXN010000138.1, read as the reverse complement.
GACTTTGGATACCCACTTATTATCCCAGCTGAGATCAATGCTTCCTCCACTGTGCATTTGCCCGTCCCATTGTGCACCTGCAGCGTTAGCGCCAAACGAAAAGCCATTTGTCATGTCATCAAACGGATCCATGAACAAGAGGAAATTATCATTTTTACCAAAAGAAAAATCTCTTCTCAGCGACTCCACCATAAAAGGTCCCTCCATAGCATGGTGATTGACGACGATCAGGTACAAATGATCTTCGTCGTAACTCATTCGGACGTCCGTTTTCACCCGAGCAAAACTGGTATCCATCGGCGTGATCATAAAAAAGTCAGTAGCCACAGCTGCATCTTCCCAGGCTTTTTCATCCAAAATACCATCTATGATGATTTCGGAACTTGCCTTTTGGATTGCAAGCCGATAGTTAGCATTGACTTTTTGGGAGAAAAGAGAAGTTGTCAAGCCAAAGCTGAACAGGACAAATAGGATAAGGAAACGCATAGCTGCTGGATTTTAAGGCAGAAAAGCACAAACGATGGCTTGTACTTGCCTCAAATTTTTGGGTTTATTGCTTGATTCGGTAAGCGAATGTGAAATTGGATTGTCTTCGGATCATCTGAGCTTCTCTTTCAGTGTAGAAATTGACACCTTCAAAGATTTCTCGGTTAATTCTGGTATTTAATACATCTGTCACATTCAATACCAAAGTTCCTCTATCTTGTAAAATCCGTTTGCTAGCAGAAAGATCCATGAAGAAAATTCCCTTACGTGTCCCTTGGGCAGTTTTCTGCCGTGCTTCATAGTTTGCTCTGACTTGGATGTCCCATCCTTCGCCAAAAGTAAATCGCGAAGTCTGGCGGAAAAGCCAAGAATAAGTCTTGATCAAATCATTTCGGCCTATATTACTCGCATCAATTCGTGCATGAAAAAAATTGGCGTTGAAGTCCAATTTCCACCAATCTTTCACCCGGTAATCCCCACTGAATTCAAATCCGTAGGACTTCTCACCAGTTAAATTAATCGGTGCAGTTACGGAAAACCCATCTTCCTGAACTTGCCTGATCCGTTCGATTTTTTCAACGGTATTTCTGAAATAGACCGTGGAAAATAGAGTCGCTTTTTCAAAATACTTGATATGTCCCAATTCAAATGCATCTGTGAACTCAGGATCCAAATCGGGATTACCGCTAAAGAAATTTCGCTGGTCTGAAAAGGTGACATAAGGACTCAAATCGTTGTAAACTGGTCTTCTTACTCGCTTACTATAGCTCAATTGAAATGCGTTTTCTTCTGTGACATTGTAAGTCAAATGAGCAGAAGGGAAAAGATTGGTGTAGGACCGAGGGTTATTTTCATTGGTTTCTACCAAGATCGTTTCCACATCAGTGTATTCGGCACGAAGACCGCCTTGATAGCTCCATTTCCCGGTTTCATTACCGACTATTCCATAGGCAGCCAGGATATTTTCATTGTACAAAAAGATGTTGTCCAAGCCGGGTAGGGTTACAAAATTGCCCGTTTCATTTTGCTCTTGGACTAGGTAATCGTTTTCCATTTCGCGAAAACTGGTGCGGATTCCTGATTCAACTTTCCCTTTCGCAGCAAACGGCTTTACATAATCCATCTGAAGCAAATATTGATTTTCGTATTCATCATTTAAGGAAGTTTGAACCAAAGCTCCGTCTGGAATTTCTACGCCTTGGGTAGAAAACTCATTTTCAGTGAATAACTGATCCGATCGTTCCCAGTAATTGAGGTAGGTGAAAGAAGCATTGAATTCATGCCCTTTTTCAGCAAAAGTCCGCTTATAGTTAATAATTGCCTCCTTGTTCGGCTCATCTTCAATTTCATCTTGCCTACGAAGTGAATAACCTTTGTAATCATCAAAACTGTTCAAATAATCTTCATATCGGATATCTGTAATCCTTCGGACGTCACTTCTTCTCCAGAGATAGGAAAGAGTCAGAATACTATTTTCATTGAAATAATAATCCAAACCTCCACGTAGGTTGTTGTTTAAGCCTGTGACAGTGGTGGAATTATTTTGGCTCAAAATGGAAGTCGTACCATCTTCATTATAAACTTCCTGGTAAAGTTCACTAATCCCAGGCGTGCGTCGATAAGCTAGCCCGTAATTAATAAACCAGTTGATCCTCTTATGCCGATAATTCAAGTTTGTAGTAAAGCCAGTATTCACTGGATACCCTGCAATAAGTTCAAAAGAACCGTTGAATCCCTGCTTACTATCTTTTTTGAGAATTATATTGATCACTCCTGCCATTCCTTCTGCTTCATATCGTGCCGATGGATTGGTGATGACTTCCACTCGCTCTACCATATTGGCTGGCAGTTGGCGCAGTCCGCTACTTCCCTTGAAACTTACCAGTCCAGAAGGCTTTCCGTCGATTAGAATACGCACATTAGCCGAACCTCGCAGTCGGACATTTCCATCCGGATCAACTGAAACCGAAGGCAAATTCATCAAAATATCCGAGGCATTCCCTCCGGCATTTGCCAAGTCTTTTCCGACATTGAAAATCCGCTTGTCCAGCGATAATTCCATGATAGTTTTTTCTCCTTGGACCACTACTTCACCTAGATCCGATGCCGTGGAAGATAAGGAGAGTTCGCCGAGATCAAAGTTCTGATTATCCCTCGAAAGTGTAAAAACATTCGATTTTAGGGCTTCAAAGCCCATAAATTCAATCAGGGCGTAGAACCTTCCGAAGGGCAGATCGATGACATATTTCCCATTTTCTTCAGAAATCCCACCTCCCACCAAGCTGTCTTTTTCGGTGTAAACTGCGATGGTTGCGAATGGAAGTGGTTCAGAACTCGATTTATCCACGATGGATCCCCTGATTTTTCCTCTGTTTTGTTGGGCATCTGCTCCAAAGGAGAAAAGCAACAAAATAAGTAACGGAAGAATCAGGAAGTTTTTTAGGAAAACAGGCTTCATAGGTTTGGTTTTCAAGGCTAACTCAAAAACAAATTCAAATTAACCACCTGAAATTTAAAAGGAAACCAACTTTGAATCCCCCTGATTTTTACAAATGGCAAAAAAAAAGGGTTCTACTGAAGGAACCCTTTAAAAATCGAAAGTATAAAATATTCAAAATTCAAGCATGACTAAATATGTGGTATAGGAAATAAAAGTCACCAACATTAGTGCTGCTTGCCATCTGTCCAACCTATGCTTTTTCCCGATAAACATGCAAGCAAATAAGAAGACAGTGCCTGCAGATAGCAAGTAAAGATCGGTATTGAAGGTTGGATTGAAATCCAACGGTCTAACAAGTGAACTAACCCCAAGCACAAGAAGAAGGTTGAAAATATTTGATCCTACAATATTTCCGATGGCGATATCGGCATTCTTTTTCATTGCGGCAACTACTGAGGTTGCCAATTCAGGTAGGGAAGTACCCGCCGCGATAATAGTTAGGCCAATTATTTTTTCACTTACTCCAAGCGCCTGGGCAATCGAAACCGCATTATCTACTACTAATTTACCTCCACCCACTAGTCCACCGAGTCCAATTATAATCAAAAACCAGATTTTCAGTGTAGAATAATCCTTGTTTTCCACCACCTCAGCATTTGGATCCGTTTTAAGTTGCGTCGCTACATAGTATAGAAAAGCTGCGAAAAAGCCCAAAAGAATCATCCCATCATATCGGGATAAATTTCCGGAATCTGTGAGAAAGTAATTATTTGCTAAAAAGAACACAACGATTGCTGCCAAAAGCGAGAAAGGAATTTCCTTCCAAACGGTACTTGATTGTACCGCAAGGGGTGTAATCAAACCTGCAATTCCAAGAATAGCGAATAGGTTGAAATTGTTTGAGCCGATCACGTTCCCAAACACGATTTCGGGATAGTTGCCAGAGGCTGCGACAGCATTGACCACCAATTCTGGAGCGGATGTACCAAAGGCTACGATAGTTAATCCAATGGCAAGGTCAGATATGTTATTTTTTTTTGCCAAAACGGACGCGCCGTCCACAAGCCAGTCTGCGCCTTTGACCAGAAGAACCAGCCCAACTACCAAAAGAACAATCTGAAAAATCATAGGTTTGAGATATAGAAATTCGAAACGGATTGGAATCTTAGCTGATCCAAGCCCCAAAGCTAACATTAAATAATTTTTGAACTCTTGATCCTTTAGCTCAAAATTTTGACTTGGGTATAGTTCTTCTTTGGATCAGGAAAAAGCTATATTTCAGGCGATACAAATCCCCACTTTTATGAAAAAATTATTAGTGTTTTATTTCGCTCTTTTTCAGATTAGCTTTTTAGCTGCGCAAAATAATATCCCTTCCCATTGGACGGAAAACATCACCCATCCCGTGATCGATTTTGGGCCTTGGGTAGGAGTCTACAACATTGAACCCCAAGCTTTAAAATATGATCCAAATTTGGAGTACAAAGTCGCTTTGGACATATACGATAGCTTCAAAGATTCTACAAAAATCAATGGAGCGTTGCGTGAGGTGGCTCGCACTTACAATCTGTTGGTTGCGAATGGAGCTCCTCGCGAAAAAGTTAAAGTTGCTGCCGTCATCCACGCTGGAAGTGTATATTCTATTCTAAGCGAAGAAGAATATCTGAAGCGCTACGGGATTTCAAACCCAAACTTACCCCTGATCGCCAAGCTAAAAGAAGCAGGAGTCGAATTATATGTTTGCGGACAGAATCTCGGCATGTACCAACTCAAAGCAACGCAAATCACACCCGAAGTTAAAGTTGCTCTTTCGGCCAAAACCGCATTAATCACCTTGGATCAAATGGGCTATAGCTTTCTCAATGTGAGTGAAAAATAAAGAATCCAGACGTTCAGGTCTGGATTCTTTTGTTAAAATCTTACTAGTTGAAACAGATGAATTAGAGGGAAATCGCCATTTGCTCAATTTCTCTAGCAGCTTCCACTTTTCCCAAGTCTTTGGATTTGAATCCAAACTGAGCCAAAACTTCTTTCGCTTCAGCTTTAGCAGCATCTTCATTTCCACAGATATTCATGATCTGAGATTTTGATTTGGCAGAATTAACCATTGCCTTGCTGTCGAAATAGTTAAAGGCTTTTACAAAATGGGCCTCAGGAACTAATTCCTGAAGTTTTTCCATCAGGGATTCATCCGAGCTGGTAAAAAATTTACGAACCCCATCTTTGGATTTCTCGTCAGAAAGAGGATTTGTCACATCCATTACAAGTTTATCACTGATACCAACTTTGACTTGCTCTACGATAGTCAGGGCCGCAGTTCCTTTGACTGCAAGAATGATCAGGTCTCCGAAGTCAGCCGCTTTTTCAAAACTACCCACTTTTCCATTTGTTCCTGATTGCCAGTCTAGAAGTTTCTTTGGATTACCAGTGCCAAGCATGACCTCATAGCCACGCTTTTCAAATCCATCGGCTAGTGTTCTTCCGACAACTCCTGAGCCTAAAACGCCTACTTTTTTCATCTATTTATAATTGATTTTTAATTGCCACATGGAATCTCGCTTTTCAGATAATCATCCCAGTTTGGGATGTACTCGTCATGATCGATTTCATATAACAGAATTTTTAATTTTTAGAAATATACCTACCGAATAGTTCATAGGCTTAGTGATGACAGATTTACCTGAAAATCAGTTCCATTTTGGAAAATTTTTAGTTCTACAGAAAGATTTTTAAAACCGTGTATTCATTTCTGAAAACAGCGTCGAAAATAGAAACATATGTTTTGAGAGGTACGGGAGCGCTTTTACCAGCTTAAAAAGATGCCAAATAAAATTTTGAAACCTGACAACAGGTCAGATTCTTTTAAAATAAATTCTATCTTTTAACATCAATAAACCCTTGATTCATGAAGACTTACCTGTTGATTCTAACTGCTCTATTACTTTTTTCCTGCAAAAGTGAATCTCCTGAAATCGCACAAATTAATTTTCCAGATCAACCGAACATCGTCTGGATCGTTTGCGAAGATTTGTCGCCTGAGCATTTGGAGACTTATGGAGGTACAGGTGGGAAAACTCCTTTTTTGAATGCGCTAGCTGCTGAATCTGTCCAATACAATCAAGTCTTTGCAACGGCTGGAGTTTGCTCACCTAGTCGAGCGGCCTTAATTACTGGAGCTTATCAGACCTCTATTGGCGCGATGCATATGCGAACGCTCGCACCATCTGCAGCCGCTGGAGACGCCTATCCTCCCGGTTTCAAAGGGTACTCAACTGTTCTTCCGGAAGGAATGAAAACCTATCCCGAACTCCTCCGGATGGCCGGCTACTACACCACAAATAATGTCAAGGAAGATTACCAATTCCGAAGTCCGGTTACGATGTGGGACGAAAGCAGCAATAAAGCCCACTATCGCAATCGCCCCGATCCCAATCAACCTTTTTTCGCCATTTTCAATTTCACTATAAGCCACGAATCCCAAGTTTGGATGCGTGACAAAGAGGAGCTTTTGGTAGACCCTAAAGATGTCACAGTACCACCGGTGTATCCTGATGATTCGATTTCTAGAAGTGTATTAGCGCGATTCATTACCAACGCAATGCGAATGGATATGCAAGTAGGGGAAGTGATCGCTCAACTCAAAGAAGATGGATTATATGAGAACACGATCATCTTTTTTTACTCTGATCATGGAGACGGAATGCCTTATTACAAAAGAGAGCTCTATGATCGAGGTTTACGGGCTCCTTTGTTGATCAAAGCTCCATTTCTGGAAGCGGGAAGTAAATCTGAGGAATTGATCAGCTTTGTGGATTTTGCGCCGACTTTGCTTTCCCTTGCTGGCGTTCCGATTCCGGAAAGTATGCAAGGACAGGCCTTTCTTGGAGCACAAAAAGCCGAAAACTCCAGAAAATATGCCTTCGCAGCCAGGGATCGCGTGGATTCAGAATACGATCGAGTGAGGGCCGTCACCGATGGACGATATAAATACATCCGAAACTACATGCCCGAAAAGCCAAACTATCAGAACGTTCAATATAGACTTCAAAATCCACTGATGGTTCATCTTTTAGAACTGAACTCAAAAGGGCTGCTTAATGAAAATCAGGCTCGCTGGTTTGCACCAAATAAACCAGATGAAGAACTCTATGACACGGAATCCGATCCTTGGGAATTCAACAATCTAGTAGGCAATCCGGAATTTGCTGAGAAACTAGCTGAGCTTCGCAAAGCTCATGAAGATTGGATAGCTAATTATGGAGATATGGGAGCTTTGAACGAAATGGAAATGGTCCGAAACTGGTGGGGAG
>CAYTXN010000137.1:0-8408 GCA_964441195.1 uncultured Limnohabitans sp. | reverse complement strand
GAAATTTTGATTGTTTGTTTGGTTTTAATACGTTTAGGAAACTTTAGCAAACAGAATAATTGCTCAACCTAGCACTTTGCCAAAGTTTATATGGTTTTAATCCATTCACAATAAACCCTGATAGGGAGCCTAAATTCAAAAAGGCTCCCTTATTTTTTACCTGTCTATTTTTGATTTATGTCAAAAGTTTAAAAAGTGGTTTAAAAACATTACCATTTTGTTAATAAAAGTGTAAAAATCGAAAAAACTGGTTTCTTGGATTGAAAAAAACTGGTTTTCAGAAGATTCTGATTTTAGTGTCAAAAACAAAAAAACCTTCCCGAAAATTTCGAAAAGGCTTTCCCATTTAATTAACCCTTTAATCCAAATCTACACTATCGGCAGTTCTTTTTTAGCCAAATAGAAGTCTACCATCTCATAATCACTGGCTTCACGCTCTAGCATTTCTTCCACTGTTTTTGGTGGTGGCACGATTACTTTTTCCCCCGGTTTCCAATTTAAGGGCATCGCTACTTTATATTTGTCGGCAGTTTGCAAGGCTAGCAATACCCGTTTAATCTCTTCCATATTTCGACCCACATTAAGTGGGTAGTACATGATCAATCTGATTTTTCCGGTTGGGTCGATGAAAAATACTGCACGAACAGCCGCTGTTTCACTTTCACCTGGTTGAAGCATTCCATAGAGCTTCGATACTTTCATATCGATATCTGCGATGATCGGGAATTCAAACAGGACTCCGGTGTTTTTTTTCACATTATTCACCCAAGCAATGTGAGAGTGAATGCTATCGATACTCAAACCGACAAGCTTTGTATCAAGCTCATCAAAGAACTTTTGTTCCAAAGCGAATCCACTCATCTCTGTGGTACACACAGGTGTAAAATCTGCTGGGTGAGAGAATAGAATCGTCCATTTTCCCTTGATATATTCGGAAAACTTCATTTTTCCGGTAGTAGTCATCGCTTCAAAATCAGGAGCCATGTCTCCAATTCTTGGCATTGTTTGTTGGTCTTCCATAATATAATTTTTGATCGTTTTTTAAATCTGATAGATCAAATCTACTAAGGTGATTCTTGGGAGACCGTGACCTTAGTCACTCTCAACCGTACAAGAACTGTAAAAGCTCAGTTATTTTCCGTGATGCTCGTCATACCATTTCGGCTTTTGTAGCTCATTTGACTCAATGTAGCTCACGATGAGTTTGATTTCCTCAGGGCTTACGGATGGTTTTGGCATCAAACCGAAGCGCTTGATTGGTCCTTTCATCAATGCTTTTTCTTCTGAAGGAGAATTGACGAATTCCACCATGGCATTGATGAATTTCTCTTTTTCGGGGAAGGTTTTTAGGTAGTTATTTTTAATACCGAAAAGAGGCGGAGCTAAAATCTCATCATGAGTAGCGCTATTAGGATTGTGGCAGGCATAGCAATGCTTTTGCAGCAAAACGAAGCCTTCATTCACTTGCTGCGCTTGAGCCTGTGGAGAATTAAGGGAGAGCCCAATACTTAGGGCCAACATGATAAGGGATACAATCTTCATTTGGGTATTCAATTGGGTTGACAGGTAGTTTTTGGTGAGTTGATGATCAAGTCAAAATAGACCTGAGTAATATAGGCTGGTGTATAAGAGACTCCAATCAGCTGAGCTTGATTGTAAAATGAGCGCAGGTGATTTTCTGAACCGCATTTCAACTTGGAGTAGACATTGATAATGTCTAGCCGACTTGTTTCTGCAATTCCCTTATCTAGATCGTAGATGTCCATATCTTCTATCAAGAGCCCGACTTTAATCGCTTCATGGAGAGACAAGTCGACTCTTGAAGTAAGTTCAACATAAAGGTCTTTTATCACAGGATCGAAGAATAGTCCGAGTGAATTATTGCCATTGAGCGGATCAGTAATTTTATAAGTATTCATTAAAGCCAATATTGAGGAAATGTGCTGGGATTCACTTTTAGCGATATTTTGAAAGATTGCTAGGCCGTATTTCTCAAAAGCATAGAGATACACGTCGTGCGCCAGCTTTTCTTCTTCTCTTGTGAAAAGGAGCGTTTTGAGCTCACTCTCCGAAAGTGAAGTGACTGGATCGGGAGAAGATTCTTCCTGACAGCTACCTAGTAATAGCAGGGAGAGAGAAACGGGGAGAAGTAGCTTTTTCATGACCTGTTGATTTTAAAGTCTATGAAATGTCGCTAGTTCCAAATCAACTGGCAGTGATAAATCTCACCTAAGGCAGTTTAATAACTGCTATCGTCAAGCTTCACTTTTCCTCGGTAAGTCCAATAAATGATCGTTGTGTAAGAAATCACAAAAGGCAGCCCAAAAGAAGCCAAAATAGCCATCGTTTTCAATGTATAATCCGAAGAAGCACCGTTGTAAATGTCCAAATTGAACTTTGGATCCAAGTTAGAAACCATCAGATTGGGGAAAATACCCAAGGCAAATAACATCACTACCGCACCAATCATACTTGCGGAGGAGATGAATGTCCAGCCGTAGTTTCCTTTTGCCAAAGTCCTAGGAATATTGGCGATGGCCAAAATATTCAAAGCAACCACCGTCCAGGCAAAGACCGAAATCATGGTTTCGTGATTTTCTACCAATTCATGTTTATTCCCGGGTAAATCAATTTTGCCAAAAGAAAAATTGGCAATCATCTCCGGTTTCAGGTAAAGGGTGAGGCCTGAGAAAAGCACAAAAAAGATCACGAAAATCCAATAGTTCATTTTGATCCAGCCTTGAATCTGCTTCTGAAGATCTCCCTCGGTTTTCATATTCAAATAAATTCCTCCATGAAGCGCAAACATGCTCAAGGCAAAAAAGCCTGAAGCGATAGAGTAGGGATTGAGCAAGTCAAAGAAAGTGCCCTGATACTCCATGTCTGATCCAATTGGGAAGCCCATTACAATATTTCCAATGGCTACACCAAAAAGAAATGCCGCTATAATTGATCCGAAAGAAAAGCCTCGATCCCAAAAGCTTCTCCAGCGAGGATTAGCTTCTTTACTTCGAAACTCAATGGAAACTGCCCTGAAAATCAAAGCAATCAACAACACCATGAAAGGAAGGTAAAATCCCGAGAAAGCAGTAGCATAGACATTAGGGAAAGCAGCGAAAAGTGCTCCACCTGCCGTGATCAGCCAAACCTCATTTCCATCCCATACCGGCCCAATGGCGTTCATTAGAATGCGACGGTCATGGTCCCCTTTGCTTCGCAAATGGAGGATTCCCACTCCCAAATCAAATCCATCCAAGATGGCATAGCCAATTAATAAAACTCCTACCAAAATGTACCAAACTATGTTAAAATCCATGATTAATGAGGTTTAAGGGCGTCCATTCGTTCTGACCTTTTATTATATCCAGCTTCCAACTCGCTGGTAAGGTGTTCTGGTCCATGTTTGATTTCCCGATCAAGGACATAGAGCCATACAAAAAATAAGAGTATATACACCAATACAAATAGTCCCAAAGAGATCATCACTTCCGGAGCCGAGATCGACTTGGAGACGCCTTCGCTTGTTCTCAAAAGCCCCTGAACAATCCAAGGTTGTCGGCCTCGCTCAGCAGATACCCAACCCAGTTGATTTGCCAAGACAGGCAGGGCTACAGCAGGGACATACAGTTTCATAAGCCAAGACCATTTTGGGGTGAAAAGCTGCTTTCGCCATAGCAAAAACAAACTCAAAAGTGTGACCCCTATGAAAAGCATTCCTAATGCTACCATGATGTGATAGCTCTGAAAGACTCCGTTTACCGCAGGCCAATCTTCCTCGGGAAACTCCTCCAAACCTTTAACCTCACCACCAAAATCCCCATGAACCAAGAAACTCAGCATTCCAGGGATGGCCACACCTGAGGTTTTTCGGGTTTCAGGATCAGTCCAACCGAATAGGTATAGCGGTGCGTTTGTCTGTGTTTCGTAAAGTCCTTCAAAAGCTGCGAGTTTTGCGGGTTGCCACTCGCTCACAATTTTGGCATGCTCATGACCGAGGAAAGGCTGTGCCAAAGAAGAAATAGCGGCCACACCCAGCGCAATAACAAATGATTTTTGGGCAAATTCTACATGGATTTTTTTAACCAGATAATAAGCCGAAACACTCATCACCAAAAAGGCTCCTTGAATCCAAGCTCCAAAAATCACGTGTGTGAACCTAACCATGGCTGATGGATTAAATACCATTGCCCAAAAGTCTGTAATTACCGCCCGGCGGATGCCATAGTCCACCACGATCTCAAAGGCCACGGGAGTTTGCTGCCAGCTGTTTGCTACCACGATCCAGAAGCCCGAGAGTATACTACCCACTGCGACCATGATCGTAGCGAATAGGTGCATACCCGGCTTGACCCGATGCCATCCAAACAGGAGAATTGCCAAAAATCCTGATTCTAGGAAAAATGCAAAAATCCCCTCCGCTGCCAGTGGAGAACCAAAAATATCTCCTACAAATCGTGCATAAGTGGACCAGTTGGTACCAAACTCAAATTCCATTACAATCCCTGAGGCTACACCCACGGAGAAATTTGCCGCGAAAATCTTTATCCAAAATCGGGTGATCTTTTCATAGACTTTCTTTTTGGTGATCAGGTAAAGCGATTCGTAAAACACCAACAGCAAGCCTAACCCAATACTGAAGGGAGGGAAGATGTAGTGAAACATGATGGTGAAAGCAAATTGAATCCTCGAAAGCGTCTCTACATCCCAATTCATGGCGTGGATTTTTTTTGTGGTTTTCTGTAAATAATCAAGCTGGCAATAATGAAAGTCAGTCCAAAAATGATCTTCATGAGTTTAGGCGTGTCAAACCCAAAAATCGTCTCGGGCAAACCGGGAATTTTGGTGAGAATTCGAAACAAAAACATCAGTCCCATACCGGTCAGAAATAGAATATTTATTCGGGATTTTATCAATTGGGATTTTTATTTGGAACAAACTTTACCAAAATTAGCTTTCGATAGGTAGGTTAAGGTGATCGGTGTCACATCTATTAAAGCTAAATACCATAATCGAAATGATAAAGAGTCTGGGCAGTTACTTGGAACATTCTTTTCCTCAGTTTGAAAACGAATTGAAAAAGGAAATACTTGAGAGTGCGAGTTTGCTTACCCTTCCCGCTGATACCTTGATGATGGATATCGGGCAGAAAGTGGAGGTCATTCCCCTTATAGTTTCGGGCAGTGTAAAAGTATTTCGGGAAGATGAAGATGATCATGAGCTTTTCATGTATTACTTGGGCCCAGGTGAGGCATGCGCCATCACTATGATCTGCTCAGCTCGTGAGGGCTATTCCAAAATCAAGGCAATTCCCGAGGAAGAGACCACTGTGATTGTCGTTCCTATTGCCAAACTTGACCTTTGGATGCCAAAGTATAAGTCTTGGTATTACTTTGTGATGGATACCTATCAGGATCGTTTTGAGGAATTGTTGAAAGTGGTAGATGGGATCGCATTTCATCGAATGGATGAGCGACTGATTGAGTATTTGGAAAAAAATGCAGTGGCTAATCAAAATGCTACTGTCCACAAAACTCATCAGCAGATTGCTCAGGAATTGAATTCAAGTCGTGAAGTCATCACCAGATTGCTGAAAAAACTGGAGCATCGAGGAGTTGTCCGAGTAAATCGAAATCAGATAGAATTGCTTTCTTAAATGAGTGAGAGAGCTTTTAGAAGCTTTTCTTTTCGCTGGTCAAAATTGAATTCTTTACTGATCCTTAGGGAGGCTTTCTTTGAAAGTTCATAAGTTTTAATTGGATCAATATATTTGAAAATTACCTCCAAGCCTTTTAGGTCTTTTCGGAGAAGTACAAAACCCGTATCCCCGATGATCTCAGGAATCGCTCCCACAGCGGAACCGATCGGTATACAGCCGCAAGACATGGCTTCACCCAAAGCATTTGGGAAACCTTCTGAAGTTGAGAGTTGAAGGTAAAACTGATGGGAATTGTAAAGCTCCAAAAGCTCCGCAGGCTTCATTTTTCCCAAGCTTTTCACATTGGAGTTTGGAGAAAAGTAGTTGGAGTCGCCCACCAAGGTAAAGGACCATTCAGGGCGCTGCTCTGCTAATATTTCAATCAAATCATATCCTTTGACGATGGCCCGAGAGGGATAAGAGGTACCAGTGGCAATCGAAATAAAACTAAACTGCTCTCTCTCTCTTTTTAAATCCTTCCAAAAATCCGTATCAAATCCATTTGGAATCACTTGGATGGGCGTTTTTAGATCCGGTATCAGATTGAGTAAGCCTTGCTTGGAATTGATCATTGGATCGTAAGAGTAATCCTGCTTGACCAAGGCCTCAGCGACAGGCAGGATCAGGGAGCAATTTTTGAAAGAATAGACCGTGGCTTTTCGTAGCCATTTTTTACGAAAATTTCCATATCCGATTTCCGGCATATTGATGCAATCGGTTCCACCGGCCTGAATAGTGCATTTTTTCCCGAAAATCCTTCCGAACCAAACAGGTAAAACACTGTGATATCCTCCAAAAAAACAGAGATATTGGCTTGTTTTTGGCAAATACCAAATCAGCTGAAAAAATTGGAGAATAAAATAAAACGGGAGTTGAATAGGACTTTGGGTGAATACCAATGGTTTGATCTCCTCAACAGGGCTGATCATCTCCAAGTCTCGGTCGATAAATGCGGTGCGAACGGGGAATGTATAGATGATCATGGAATTGTGGATGGCAAACTAAGCTCACAAAGTAAAAAGTTTTAAAGTGGAAAAAGAGAAAACCTAACCCCGGGAGGTTCAAATTGAAGATTGCTTCAGAATTTGGTAGTTATCTCCTATTATTTTGGGCTCAAAGCAACTCCTTCAAACTTTATTCCTTCCCAGCCTGATTTCATGAAGTTTCGAATATTCTGATGGTCTGATCCTTCAGGATTGCTGAGAACATCGATTCGATAGTAGTCTCCAAATAGAATCAGTGTTTGCCCTTTGTTGAAGTTATTTAGCTTCGCAAAAGAGAAAACTTTGCAACTACCATTATTTTGCCCTGCTTCGTTGACGGTGTTACCATTGACAAATCGGGTAGGAGTGAAATAATATTCGGAATCAATGTGTGCAATTACTTCGGTGAAAGAAATGGATTCAGGTGAATTGTGGATTTTATCCAAAAGGGTCATAAGGCGTGGTTTTCAGGTCGAAATATCTGGATTTTTTCTGTTTCCTTGAATGAGATCACAAAAACCACTTTGGATTGAATTGGGCTAAAGCCCGATTGAGATTGTAATTCTTTGTGGAATGGGCTAAAGCCACATTCCTATTTATGCCTGAGGAAATTTTATCAAATTGAGTTATAGGAAGATTCCAATTTTTGGAAATGGATTTCAGATAAAGTTACCGCATCAATTCCCTCCAACTTTAGTTGGAGGTTTATAAAAGCCGCCACATGTTTTCCGGCTTTAGCCAAATCATTTATCTCGGAATCATTCAAATGCGTAGTTGACATTCGATAAATCATGAAAAAGTATTCTTGATATGCGCCTTCTACCCATTCACTTATTTCAAATTCAATTACTTTTTGATAGGTTCTTCATTGCTTTATCAAATAAAAAAAGAAAACTCTCATGATCAAAGTCAAAAAAGTCATAGGCACCCACATCGTATTCATCTACATCGGCATCTGTAGTGATTCCGGTACTTGACTTTTTTCCTTTCAGCTTTTGCATAAGCTTAAAGTCTTTCCCGAATACAAAAACCTTAAAACTAATCGCTGTTTTAATTAAATGACCGGACAGTAGGCTAGCATAGGGAGGATCTATATCAAGGAAAAACAATAGGTATAAATCTGCTGGATTTTCATTAGCTAGGGAAATGTCCTCAGTTGTCAACTGTTTGAAAAATTTATTTTTTCTTTTGTTGAAAATAAAAGTGTTTTCATGTGCACGACTGATACTTTCGAGGTTTAGCACGTTTTTGATCTGAGATTCCATTACTTGATAAAGTGAATCGGTATCAAGATTTAGATTTACAACCATAGATTTCCCTCCTCCATTGGGTTGGACGAAAAAAATAGACTCCAAAACCTTGGCTGATAAGGACTGTGCCTTTAAAGGTAAATAACCTGTGATAAGGAAGAAAACCAAGAATTCGAAGGCTCTTAGATTCATTTTAAAATTTTGAAAAACAGGTAATTAACTCATTGAATTTATCAAAAAATCTAAATTCATCATACAACTTATTTTGAAAGGATCACAATTAGAAAAGCTTAACTTCTAGTTTGGCATCGTAAATCTAAAATCGTAATTCGTAAATCAATTATCCAACATCCCTTTCCCCGCCATAATCTTCGCCACACACTTTGCAATTCTACTCAGTCGCGTTTCAATTTGCTTGGCTCCGCTGAAGTGAATCAAATAGCCTCGCTGTCTTCCTGGTGTAAGTGCGAAAAAGGCCTT